>JBKJTE010000061.1:0-38120 GCA_046590495.1 Gemmatimonas sp.
CACGAGGAACCGATCGTACACGTCGCCCGCCGTTCCGACCGGCACGTCGAAGTCGTACGTCTCGTAATCCATGTACGGAAAATCCTTGCGCACATCATACGCGACACCTGACGCGCGAAGCATCGGACCCGACAGGCCGGCGTTCACCGCTTCTTCCGCCGTCATCGCGCCAAGCCCCACGGTCCGTCCCGCCCAGATCGCGTTGGTCTCCAGCATCTTCACGGACTCTTCGAGCGTCGTTGAAAAGCCCTTGATGAACGCGCGCAATCCGTCGAGCCATCCGTCGGGAATGTCAGCGGCCATGCCACCGACACGCGTCATCGAGGTGGTCAGACGCGCACCAACCCACCCTTCGAGCAGGTTGTACACATTCTCACGTTCCTGGTACAACCAGAGGAACGGTGTGAACGCGCCGATGTCGACCGACGTCGTCCCCAACCACACGACGTGCGAGATGATGCGCGCAAGCTCCATCGCGATCACGCGCAACACGGTGCAGCGCGGCGTGATCTCCACACCGAACAACCGCTCGCAACCCATCGCAAAGGCGACGTTGTTGCCCGGCGAATTGAGATAGTCTTCGCGATCGGTCCACGGAATGATCTGGTTGTACTGGCGATACTCGCCGATTTTTTCAAAGCCGCAGTGCAGATAGCCGATGTGCGGAATGCAACGCACGACTGTTTCGCCATCGAGTTCGAGTACCAGCCGCAACACGCCGTGCGTGGCGGGGTGCTGCGGCCCGATGTTGATCAGCATGTGATCGGAATCCAGCTCTGGCTCGTGCGTCGACAGGCCTTCGAGCGCGACGGCGCTCTGCCCCTGCACAACCAGCGGTGCGCGCAGCGGCATGCCGTTGGAATCGACGCCACTGGTGCCCAGTGCGACTTCGATCGTGCGACGGGTCGTGGTGTCGGTCATTCGCCCCCCTCCGAACCGGTGCGCGCGCGATCTTCGGCGAGACGCCGCCGCATGTCTTCGGGGAGCGAATCAAACGCTTCCGCGATCGTCAGTTCGTTCATCGAGTAGCGCGCTTCCGGGTCCTGTGCAAGCGCCTGCTTGAGCTGTTCGGCGCGGCTGAAACGGCCACGCAGCGGGAAGTTCTTTCGCAGCGGAAATCCTTCCTGATAGTTCTCCCAGAGGAGGATGCGGCGCAGGTCGGGGTGTCCGTCAAACTTGATGCCGAACATGTCGTAACACTCGCGTTCCAACCAATCGGCGCCGCTGTAGATGTCGACGACCGACGCGACGATCAGGGTACCGCGCTTGGGGAGTTCGACCTTGAGACGCAGAAAGCGACGATGGCCCAGCGCGCGCAGGTGCCACACTACTTCGATCGGACGCATCGCATCGCGATACTCGACCGCGGTGACATCAACGAGGTAGTCGTAGCGTTGGGTCGGTTCGTCGTGCAACCAGCGCACGATCCCGTGCAGCGATTCCACGCGAACGAACACGGTCGTCTCGCCCCACGTTGCCTCGCTGCGCACGATCGCATCGCCAAAGCGCGCCACGAGTGCATCGGCCGCCGGATTCAGCGCGCCGCCGCGATGCGGTAGCCCGCGCGGCGTGGTCGGCATGCCGTCATGGTCGGTGCCCGACGATGGCGCAGGAAGATTGGGCGCGGTCACGGGTTCGAACGCGTCTGGTTGACCGAGTTGCCGAACGGCTCCGACAGCTCGTCGATACGCGACGGCGGGATGTACAGCTGACTCGTGGGATCAGGCTCGATCTCGGTGTGCAACGTGCCGTCGCGCATGCGATCGCGCATGACTTTCTGCTGCAGCATCAGGATGCCATGCATCAGGGCTTCCGGACGCGGCGGACACCCCGGCACATACACGTCGACGGGAATGATCGTGTCGATCCCCTGCACGACCGCGTAGTTGTCGAACATGCCACCAGTCGAGGCACACGCGCCCATGGAGATCACCCACTTGGGCTGCGGCATCTGTTGATAGATGCGCCGAATCACCGGCGCGAGCTTGTACGGCACTCGGCCTGCGCAAATCAGCACATCGGCCTGGCGCGGGGAGTAGCTCAGGCGTTCCATGCCGAACCGCGCGAGGTCGAAACGACTCGCCGCCGTCGACATGAATTCGATGGCGCAGCAGGCGGTGCCAAAGGGCATCGGCCACAGCGAGCCGGCGCGAGCCCAGTTGACCAGGAAATCGAGCCGCGACGTCACCCACCCGTCCTGCGATTTCGGATCGACGGGCACGACACGACGATCGAGTGCGGGCGTCACTCCCACGTCAGTGCTCCCTTTTTCCAGACGTATACGAAGCCGACGACCAGAATCACAGCGAACACGAGCATCTCGCCAAGGCCGAAAAAGGACAACTGTCCGGTCGGACAGGCATCGTCAACCATCGGCACCATGCACGACAGCTGTCGATAGTGCACGCCCCATGGGATCATGAAGACGGTTTCGATGTCGAACACGATGAAGAGCATCGCCACGAGGTAAAACTTGACCGAAAAACGGTCACGCGCGTCGCCAAGCGGCGCAATTCCAGACTCGTACGGCTGTGACTTCACCGCTGTCGGTTGTGCGCGCACGCTCAGATGCGAAAGGCCAATAATGACCACCGCGTTGAACATGACGAAGCCCAGTAGCAGCAGTACCGGGAGGTAGTTTCGAAGCATCAGGGCCGAACCGGGCGAATGAGCGCCTGCCTCGTGAAAGAATTCACATAGGGATCGAGAGAAAGTAGCAACGGGACCGCCTCGGCTCAACATGCGTGTTCGCTGTCAGTCCGCGCATGTAACCGTCTATCACAATTTTGGTAATTACTCCCCGGTCCTAGCGAAGGCAAAATCGTGCGTAGCATGGCGAACGCCATGGCCATAGCTTACCGCCACTTCTCCGTCGGCACCCCTTTTCCACCTTCGTCCACTTCGGCCATGGGGCTTTGCTCCGACCGCTGGATCACGCGCATGGCGCGCGAACATGCCATGATCGCCCCCTTTGAGGACCGTCAGGTTCGCCAAGGGGTGATCTCATACGGCGTCAGCTCGTACGGCTACGACATGCGCGTCGCCCGCGAGTACAAGATCTTCACGAACGTGCTCAGCTCGATCGTTGACCCAAAGAACTTCGACCCGAAAAGCTTCGTCGAATTCGAAGGAGACGTCTGCATCGTGCCGCCGAACTCATTCGCGCTCGCCCGCAGCGTCGAGTACTTCCGCATTCCGCGCAACGTCCTCACGCTGACCGTCGGCAAGAGCACCTACGCGCGGTGCGGCATCATTACCAACGTCACGCCGTTCGAACCAGAATGGGAAGGACACGTGACCCTCGAAATCTCGAATACGACGCCGCTCCCGGCCAAGATCTATTCCAACGAAGGGATCGCGCAGGTGGTGTTTTTCACCGGCGACGAAGAGCCCGAAATCAGCTACGGCGACAAGAAGGGCAAGTATCAGTCGCAGACGGGCGTGACGCTGCCCCGCATCTAGTCTGTGCAGCTCCCGAAATATTGAAGCAGCGCAGCTGCAGCTGACGAGTGGCTAACGTCAGCTGCCGGCGTAGATGTAGCGGCAACCCCGGTCCTGCGCTTGCTGCAACGTGACGACCATCGCCGGCACTACCTCTACACCCGGTAGAAGATTCGCTTTCGCTTCCTGAGCGAAAGCGGTGCGTTGCAACGCATCCGAACGTGCGGGCTCCGGCAAAAATCGCGAGCCCGATGCGTTCAGCGAATTCTGACAGACAAGAAAAATTACGCCGCGCGCCGCCAACTGGGCGACGGCATCCGAACCGAGCGGTCCGTTCGGATTCTGCGTTCCGGTCATGGCCATCGTCTGCGCAATGGGATACTTCGCCCAGAGCGCGTCGTTGAAGAGCAGACCGATGGCACGACCATTGAGCCCGACCACTACGCTGCTCTCTGCGTCCTGCTTCTTGTAGGCGTTCTTCTGTGCCTCAAGAAAGCTGCGCGCCCAGATGATCGCTTGCCCATCAGTGGGCAGATGCGAATGAATTACTACTCGACCCGTGCCGGTCAGTCGTTTCATCCACGGTTCATCGTCGGCCCCAACGAACCGACCGATCGAGGCAGCGGACGCCGGCTGCGCGAAGGCGCCAAGTCCGAATGTCGCACCGAGTGCCAGCACGCGCGTGAGAAATGTGCGACGCGGAGATTCCGGCACCGCGGATGTTTTCGACTCGGAGGGCGCAGGCGTGATCGGGTTCATTGCGGTGTCGGAGGTTTTGCGGATGGTTTGACGACTGTGGGCTTCGCGGTTGGTTGTACCCGCCTCGGCAACACCGGTCGAGCGGGAGGCAGCGGTTTGCCCGCCGCCCTCGCGCCGTCGGTCGCATACGCGACGTCGTCGGGTGGGTCACCCTTGGGCCAGTCCTTGGCCTTCGCTGGATGGTCCTGTCGCGGGCGTGACAGTACGTACGCTGCCACGTCCGCTGATTGCTGATTGGACAACGTGTCCTTGTGATCGTACGGCATGTTCCAGCGCACGAACGTGGCAAGCACCGTCTGTCGCGCCAGCCCGGCGCCGATCGAATAGCTCTTGCTTCCCCACACTGCCGGTGCCAGACCACCCGCACCGGACGGGCCATGACAGCGGACACATGTTGACGCGTACACGCGCCTCCCTGCCCCCACGTCACCGACGAGTTTGACCGTGTCTGGACCCGTAGGGCGCGGCGCTTTGCCGAGCGAGTCGAGATAGGCGAGGATGTCGCGCATATCCCGCCCGTCTTCGGGAAGCATGCGACCTGCAAGACTGCGCGCGACGCACTCGTTCACGCGCTGTGCCAGCGTCTCTTCAGAGCCCCGACGCGCCCGGTAGCGCGGATAGCGTGGAGCCGTGCCCAACCACGGCATCGCGATTGCGCGCGTTCCGTCGTCGAGATGACAGCTGGTGCATCGCAGTGCATTGCCGCTGTTGCGGGGCAATGAATCGCGAAACGCGGTGAGCAGTGCTTTGCCTCGTACGAAATCACCGCGTGTCGCATTGCCTGTGTTCGGACCTGTCTGCGCCAACAACGGCGCATGCCAGAGCGCCGTTGTTGCGCCAACCAACAGCGCGCGAACCAATGCCGCGCGCATCACGCTCAGCCTGCGCCGGCCGACGCGACTTTCGGTTCCTGACGACGCGCCGTCGCCCTGATGTAGTCGCGATTCATCGTCTTGATGACATCGATGCTGATCTCCTTCGGGCACGCCTCCATGCACTCGCCCGCCAGCGTACAGTGGCCGAAGCCTTCGAGATCCATCGTCTCCACCATCGACAGGGCGCGACGATCGCGTTCCGGTTGCCCCTGTGGCAGTGCGCCGAGGTGTGCGATCTTGGCGCCCGTGAACAGTGACGCTGATGCATTGGGGCATGCGGCCACACACGCACCGCAACCAATGCATGCGGCAGCATCCATCGACTCGTCGAGGACTTCCTTGCCAATCAGGATTTCGTTTGCATCGCGCGCGCCGCCGGTGTTCACCGACACGTATCCACCAGCCTGAATGATGCGATCGAACGACGAACGGTCGACCACAAGATCCTTGATCACCGGGAACGCCGCTGCGCGCCAAGGCTCGACAGTGATCGTGTCGCCATCCTTGAACGCGCGCATGTGCAGCTGACATGTCGCGGTTGCCTTCCACGGACCGTGCGCCTGCCCGTTGATCATCATCGAGCAGGAGCCGCAGATCCCCTCGCGGCAGTCGTGTGCAAACGCCACCGGCTCTTTTCCCGTCGTGGTCAACTGCTCGTTGAGCATGTCGATCATTTCGAGGAACGATGAGTCGCCGGTCACGCCGTCCAGTGTGTACGTCTCGAGCGCGCCCTGCGCCTTTGGTCCGGCCTGACGCCAGACCTTCAGAGTGAGCTTCATTATTTGTAGCTCCGCGTGGAGAGGTGCACGTTCTCGTACACCAGCGGTTCTTTGTTGAGAATCTGAGGCGCGTTTTCACCCGCGTACTCCCAGGCCGCGACGTACGCAAAATCGTCGTCGTTGCGCTTCGCTTCACCCGCATCCTGATACTCGACGCGGAAATGCCCACCGCACGACTCTTCGCGGTGCAGCGCATCGCGACACATCAACTCGCCGAGTTCGATGAAGTCGGCAACGCGTCCAGCCTTTTCGAGCTCCTGATTCAACGCTTCGCCCGTTCCCGGCACGTTCACGTTGCTCCAGAACTCCTGCTTGAGCTTCGACAATAGCTCGATGGCGTGCGTCAACCCTTCACGCGTGCGCGCCATCCCGCAGTAGTCCCACATGATCTTGCCGAGCTCTTTGTGAATCGAGTCGACGGTACGCTTGCCACGAATGCCGAGCATTTTCTTCGTGACGCCCGCGACCGCGCCTTCAGCTTCCTTGAACGCCGGGTGATTCGTGTCGACCGCGGCGAGCTTGTTGCTCGCGAGGTAGTCACCAATCGTGTACGGCAGTACGAAGTATCCATCGGCCAACCCCTGCATCAACGCCGACGCACCGAGACGATTGGCCCCATGGTCTGAGAAGTTGCACTCGCCCAATGCGTGCAGCCCCGGAATGGACGTCATGAGATTGTAGTCCACCCACAAGCCGCCCATGGTGTAGTGCACGGCGGGATAGATACGCATCGGCACTTCATACGGATTTTCGTCCGTGATGCGCTGATACATGTCGAACAGATTGCCGTACCGTTCGGCGATCGTGTTCTTGCCCAGCCGTTTGATGGCATCAGCGAAGTCGAGGTACACGCCCAAGCCGCCAGGGCCGACGCCGCGTCCGTCATCGCACGCTTCTTTCGCTGCGCGTGACGCAATGTCGCGCGGCGCGAGATTGCCGAAGCTCGGATATTTACGTTCGAGGAAATAGTCGCGTTCCGCTTCCGGAATGGAGGCGGGCCCGCGCTTATCGCCCCTGGCCAGCGGCACCCACACGCGGCCATCGTTGCGCAGCGACTCCGACATCAGCGTCAACTTTGACTGATTCTCTCCATGCACTGGAATGCACGTCGGATGGATCTGCGTGTAGCACGGGTTCGCGAACGCGGCGCCCTTCTTGTGCGCGCGCCAGATCGCCGACGTGTTGCAGTGCATGGCGTTGGTGCTCAGATAGAACACGTTGCCGTAACCGCCGGTCGCGAGCACAACGGCATCCGCGACATGCGACGAAATCTTGCCCGTCACGAGGTTGCGCGTAATGATGCCGCGCGCGCGCCCGTCAACGACCACGATATCGAGCATTTCCTCGTGCGTGTGCATGTTCACCGCACCAAGCGCGATCTGACGCTCGAGCGCCGAATACGCGCCCAGCAGCAACTGCTGTCCCGTCTGACCACGCGCATAGAACGTGCGCGATACCTGGGCGCCACCAAACGAACGGTTGGCGAGCAATCCACCATACTCTCGCGCAAACGGCACGCCCTGTGCCACACACTGGTCGATGATATTCACCGACACCTGTGCGAGGCGATAGACGTTCGCTTCACGTGCGCGGAAGTCCCCGCCCTTGATCGTGTCGTAGAACAGACGGCGCACACTGTCGCCGTCGTTCTGATAATTCTTGGCCGCGTTGATACCGCCCTGCGCCGCAATCGAGTGCGCCCGACGCGGTGAATCGTGATAGACGAACGTCGAAACCTTGTAGCCAAGTTCGGCCATCGTTGCGGAGGCCGATGCGCCAGCCAGCCCTGCGCCGACCACGATCACATGATGCCGACGTTTGTTGGCCGGATTCACCAGCTTCATCGAGAACTTGTGCTGCTCCCACTTCTGCTCGAGGGGACCGCTCGGAAGTTTTGAATTCAGGTCGAGCATATCAGCGAGCCTCCCCGGCGGGCAACGCAGCAACAGGTGCCGGTTGAGCGGTCATTGCGTCTGCAGTGGGCGCTTCCACCATCGGCGGCGCTTCCTTGAAAAACCCGGCGACCGCCGCAATCGGAATAATCGCGAAGCCGATTGCGACAAAGACGGCGAGTACGAGTGCGATCGTGCGCTTGAGCGGCGCCTGCGCTGGCCGTGCCGCACCGAGCGTACGCACGGCCGCCCACGTGCCGTGATACAGGTGTAAGGCGAGCGCAGCCATCGCGAGCAGATAGAACACGGCCACGATCGGATTCCGGAGACCGATCACGACGTTGTTGTAGGGATCGAGGTGCGTGAAGTTGGGATGCACGACGCCGAGCGTCAGCTGCAAGAGATGGAAGACGATAAAGGCAAGCAGGAGCACTCCGCCCCAACGAATCGTCTTCGCGGCAAACGTGGTGACCTGCGGACGCCGTTCCGCGTAGCCGGCCGGACGCGCGGCGCGCGAGAGCATCGTCAGCTGATACGCAGAGACCGCGTGGAGCACGACACACGCGAGCAACACGGTGCGGACGAAGTAAAGGAGCGGCATGCTGGTGCGCAGCAGCAGCGCGTAGTGGTGCATTGCATCCTGCCCCTTGAACATGAGCAGGTTGCCGGACATGTGGCCGATGACGAAAAGAATGCCAACGATTCCCGTCACCGCCATGACGATCTTCTTACCGATCGTGCTCTGCCAGAAACGCGTGAGAGCGTACATAAGCGGGGTGGAAGTAAGAACCGGCGCAGTCACCAAAGTGAGCGCGCCGGTCTGATCAGAAGGTGAGAACCGACATCGGCTCGCGTACGGCCTGCGCTGACTTTTCGAGCGCCGCGCGCTCATCAGCCGTGAGTTCGATCTCAAGCACCTTCTCGAGTCCGTTGCGTCCGAGCTTGCACGGAACGCCGAGGAACAGTCCCGAAAGGCCGTACTCGCCTTCGAGCCACGCTGCGCAAGGAAGAATGCGCTTGCGATCATGCACGATGGCTTCGACCATCTCCACGGCACCCGCTGACGGCGCATAGTACGCCGAACCAGTCTTCAGGTGCTTCACGATCTCAGCGCCGCCATCACGGGCGCGCTGCACGATCGCGTCGAGCTGTTCGCGCGGCATGAGCTGCGTGACAGGAATGCCGCTCACGGTCGTGTACGAAATCAACGGCACCATCGTGTCGCCATGTCCACCAAGCACCATCGCCTGGATGTCGCGCACTGATACATCGAGGGCCTCGGCGAGGAACGAACGATAGCGCGCCGTGTCGAGCACACCGGCCATGCCGATTACGCGTTCGCGCGGAAAGCCGGTCACCTTCTTCGCGACGTAGCACATCACGTCGAGCGGATTCGAAACAACAATCACGATCGCGTTGGGCGATGTGTTGCGCACCTGTTCCGACACCGCCTTCACAATGCCAGCATTCGTGTTGAGCAGATCGTCGCGCGTCATACCCGGCTTGCGCGCAATGCCGGCTGTGATCACGACGATATCAGAACCGGCCGTTTCGTCGTAACTGTTCGTGCCGATGACACGTGAGTCGAAGCCTTCGATCGGTGCAGACTCCCACTGATCGAGTCCCTTGCCCTGCGGAATGCCTTCGACGACGTCAACCATGACGACGGTGCGGCCGAGCGACTTCTCGGCGATGCGCTGCGCTGTAGTGGCTCCGACGTTACCTGCGCCGACCACCGTGATCTTGTTCACCATGTTATGTCCAGTCTCCGAACGGTTGACCGAGCGAAGTGAATACTGCAATGAATGCTGCGTGAAATTCGTCGTGAGCTGAACGAGAAAGTTCCTTGTCCACCGACGCAAACTAGGCCCGTGCGCGAACAGCAGCAACACAAACGAGTCCGCCGCATCGTGGTGCCTCAGCCACCAACTTCGCTGAGCGCGCGCAAACCGCCGACGCGCATCTGCAGCAACGCATGTTCTTTCGGCTTTTCCGACAAGGCTTGTCGGAACAACGGTGCGAGAGGTTCGCCCGCGCGCAGTGCATCACGCAGGAGGATCTCATGATCCCCGAAGAGGCACGTGCGAAGCCGACCATCTGCCGTGAGTCGTACGCGATTGCACGTCTCGCAGTACGTGTGCGTCATGGGCGTGATCACGCCGATCGTGCCTGGCGCGTTTGCCAACCGCCAGTAGGAAGCCGGTCCGTTGCCAAGTTTTGGCCCCGCATCGGGGGTCAACTCGCCGAGGGTACGCGCACGCTCAAGCACTTCGTTGCTTGGCACGACATGATCCCACGTCAATTCACGCAGTTCACCGACAGGCATCAGCTCGATGAAACGCACGTGCCATGGATGCTCGAGCGTCAGCGCAGCAAAATCGGCGATTTCGTCATCGTTGATCCCGCGCATCACCACGACATTGATCTTGATCGGCGCGATGCCGGCGCGTTCGGCGGCGGTCGCGGACTTCACGAGGTCAAACTTCAAGTCCCGACGCGCAATGGCGACGACACGATCCGGACGCAGCGAGTCCGCGCTGATGTTCACACGATTGAGACCGGCGTCGGCCAACTCCGGCGACATCTCCGGCAGCTTCACCCCGTTGGTCGAGAGGGCGATGTCCTCGACGCCGGGCACATCACGCAGCATGCGAATGAGCTTCGCGAGCTGCGGACGGATCGTTGGCTCACCCCCCGTGATGCGGAGTCGGCGAAGGCCCAGCGGCGCGAGCTGACGCACGATCTCGACGATCTCTTCGTAGCGCAGAATCTCCGCTTTCGGCAACCACGGCAGCCCTTCGAGCGGCATGCAGTACTGACAGCGGAAGTTGCAGCGATCAGTTACCGAGATGCGCAGATACTCTATCCGTCGACCGAACTGATCTCGCTCGGCATGCTTCTCTACGCCGATCGGCTCAACGGGCGCAGGCTCGGTCGATGCGTTGCTCGATGGAGCCAGAGGGTCGACGATCACTGCGGCACTCCGCTCTGGTGCGCAGCCGCAGTCGGATCAACCCACGCGCGCTCGCCGTCGACGTAATGCTCCTGCTTCCAGATCGGCACACGCCTTTTGAGTGTGTCGATCACGGTGCGCGTCGCGTCGAGGGCTTCGGCGCGATGGGCGTGCGCGGCTGCGATCGCGACACTGATGTCGCCCACGCGGAGTGTACCGACGCGGTGCTCGATAGCGATGCGCAATCCAGGCGTCGCGTCACATACGTCCTGTGCAATGGCGCGCAGCTCCTGCTCCGCCATTGGCTGATAGGCCTCGTAATCGATCCCGGTCACCGGTCGGCCGTCGTTCAGGTCGCGAACCGTACCCAAAAAGAGCGACACGGCACCAACGCCCGCGTCCGATACGACGGCCAGCAGGTTGGCCACGTCGATCGGAGCTAGGTCGACGGCGATTCGGAGCACGCCCGGTGACGACATCTCAGCCCCCCGCAACCGGCGGTATCAGGGCGACTTCATCGCCAATGTTGATCGTCGCGCCTGCCGTCACCCAGTTGCGATTGACGGCGACCAGTGGAGTCACCGGCAAACGGGTACCGCCAGGGAGCGTGCGCATCACGTCGACGAGTTCGCCCACCCGGCACGGTGCCACGATCTGGACGTCGAGCCGTCGCGAGCCGAACGCATCGGCGTACGAAGCGAAGAGAAGGACCTGTATGCTCATGCTGCTTTGAAAGATAGCGATTGGTCACGCCATTCGTTCCAGAAAATCGCGACATAAACGAAAGACCCCGCGATGGCGATCATTGCGGGGTCAATGCGTGTGGGGTTCGGGCAGGCTCAAGCTTCGTTCAGTTCTTCCTCGTCATCGAACTCTGAAATGTCGACGCCGGCGACCATCGCGCGGAGCTCTTTCGATGGCTTGAAGACCGGGACCGGACGCGCGGATACCTCAACCGGCGAGCCCGTGCGCGGATTACGCGCCATGCGCGTCTTCCGCTGCCGGATCTTGAACGTGCCGAAGCCTCGAACTTCGATGTTCTTCTGCTCCTGCAATGCGTCTTTAATCGCATCGAGGAAGGCGTCCACAACACGCGCGCAGTCTTTCTTCGAGATCGTCGGGCCGGCCGTCCGCGCAATCCGCGCCGTGACGTTCTCAACCAGATCGGCTTTCGTCATGGGCTCCACCAGGAGGTGCAACGCGCGTCGGCGGGGGTCGAGACGCAGCGTAACCAAGGTCCGAACGTATGACCTTAGTGCTTATCAGTCAAGCGGTTGGGTCACTTTCTCTCGACGACTACGCAGCGCCGAAAGAAACTGATCGAACAGTGGAACAGCGTCGTGCGGTCCGGGGGCGGCTTCGGGGTGATACTGGACCGCAAAGACCGGCAGAGTGCGGTGCCGCAACCCTTCGACCGTGTGGTCGTTCAGATTCACGTGCGTGACCGCGAGATCCGGCGCGCCTTCGATGCCAGAAGCCGAGCCTGCGACCGCAAATCCATGGTTCTGCGCCGTGATGAACACCTTTCCGGTGGATAGCTCTTTGACGGGCTGATTTCCGCCGCGGTGCCCGAACTTCATCTTGGTCGTGTGGCCGCCAAAGGTCAGGCCGAGGAGCTGATGGCCGAGGCAGATACCAAACATCGGCACCTTCTGCTCGGCGATTTCGCGGATTGCGGCGGGCGCGTATGTGACCGCTTCCGGGTCGCCAGGGCCATTTGACAGGAAGACCCCATCCGGCTCCATCGCCAACACGTCTGCCGCTGAAGTATCTGAAGGCACCACCGTGACCCGGCATTCATGCGCGTCGAACAACCGCAGGATGTTTTCCTTGATGCCGTAGTCGTAGGCGACGACATGGAATGGTGCTGTCGCCTTGCCCCACGTGTAGGGCTCGCGCGTCGTCACGACCGACGCCAGATCGAGCCCCGCCATGCTTGGACAGGCATCGAGCGCCGCGAGCGCTTCGCGCGTCGGCGACTCGCCGGCACCGATGACGCCGCGCATCACGCCGACGGAGCGCAGATGCTTGGTCAAGCGGCGAGTGTCGACCTCGGTCAGTGCCGGAATGCGGTGTTCAGCAAGCCATTCTCGCAGTCCGCCGGTCGCGCGCCAGTTGGAGTACGTGGCGGACAACTCACGAACGACGATGCCCGAGACCTGCGGCCGCGAGGATTCGGGGTCTTCGTTGTTGATGCCGTAGTTGCCGATCTGAGTCGCCGTCATGACGACGATCTGTTCGCGGTACGAGGGGTCGGTGAAGACCTCCTGATAGCCGGTCATGTTGGTCGTGAAGACCACTTCGGCAACGGTCGGACCGAAGTCTCCGACGAGCCGGCCATGAAAAAGGGTCCCGTCCTCGAGGAGGAGGAACCCCTTTGTCGACTGCGTGTCCACGTTCGCGGCTACGGCTTGGCGGGGGGCTTGGTCGGCGCCGCCGGCTGCTGTGTCAGCGGGGCCGCAGGGGCTGGTGCTGCCTTGCCGGACGCCGGCGCCGGGGCCGACGCAGGTGCGCTCTTGCCAAGCTGGTCAAGCACTGACGTTGGCGCGGCTGTGCGCGTCGACATCAGCTGGAGGACGAACGCCAGACCGAGGAAGATCCCGCCGCACCACCAGCTGGCCTGCGTCAGGAGATTTCCCGCCTGTCGAGTACCGATGACCGAATCCGCCGACGAACTCGCGCCGCCAAAGTTGGCCGCGAGACCGCCGCCCTTCCCGGACTGGAGGAGGACAGCTGCGCCAAGCACCAGCGCGTCGATGATCAGGAGAATCAGGAGAAACGTGTACATGGCACGGGGTCGAAGACGCCGCCAAGGCGGCGAGAAATCGCAAGAGTGAGCCTCAAAAGATCACAACCTGCGACGACGGATTCAAGTCCTTCCGGGGACGTCATTTGCGCCGGTTTCGGTGCTCTGGGGCGGGCGCCGTGAGATCCGTCGCCGGAAATCGGTCAGCTGCGGACGATGCTGCTCCACGCATCGGGGTCCAGCGACGCGCCGCCCACGAGCAGACCATCGACGTCCGGCGCAGCGAGCAGGGTGCTCGCATTGCCACGGTTGACAGAGCCGCCGTAAAGGATCGGCACGCCGGCAGCGGCGCGATCGTCAAGGCGAGTTGTGAGGGCGCGACGGAGGACGCCGTGGATATCGCTGGCGTCTTCAGGCGTCGCGGTGCGCCCGGTACCGATCGCCCACACCGGCTCGTAGGCGAGCATGATCGCCGCGACCTGGGTGTCATCCAGCTCGGCGATGCCCGCGGCAAGCTGACGCTCGACAACCGAGGCCGTTGTGCCCGCCTCGCGTTCGGCCAGCGTTTCGCCAACGCATAGCATCGGGATCAGCCGGGCCTGCGCGATCAGCGCGCACTTTTTTGTCGTCGATTCGTCGGTCTCGCCGAAGACGTGGCGCCGCTCCGAGTGGCCGACCAATACCACACGGGCACCGGCGTCGCGGGCCATCAGCACCGAGTTCTCGCCCGTGTATGCACCTTGCGGCTCGCTGTAAACGTTCTGCGCGCCAACCCAGATGTCAGGTCGGTCCTTGAGCGCTTCGGCGACGGTGGTGAGGGTGATCGCCGACGGAAAGAAGATCAGCGTGCGGTCCTGCTGACGCGGCGTCTGCGCGAGGAAGCGCTGCAAAAACTGCTTCGCGTCGGTGGGACCGTGATTGAGCTTCCAGTTTGCAGCGATGACAGGCTTGCGATGCATGGCAGTGTTCCGGTGTTCCAAAGAGACGAAAGTTCAGATCGCGTCGAGTGCACTGACGCCGGGAAGCGCTTTCCCTTCGAGGAATTCGAGCGATGCTCCGCCGCCGGTCGAGACGTGCGACATGCGTGATTCCAGTCCTGCTTCGGCGACTGCTGCGGCCGAATCACCGCCACCGATGATTGTGGTGGCACCGGAATCGGTCGCGGCGGCCATCACGTTGGCGATGGCACGCGTGCCCGCATCGAACGGCGGCTTTTCGAAGACACCCATCGGACCGTTCCAGAGTACTGTCTTGGCGCTGGCAACGATCGCGCTGTAGTTGGCGATACTCGCGGGGCCGATATCGAACATCGCTTCGCCGGCCGGAATCGCATCACGCGCGACGACGTGCGCGGTTGCACCAGCGTCCATTCCGGTCGCGATCATCGCGTCGGTAGGGAGCACAAGTTTGCCGCCCGCGCGCGCAAGCAGATCCTTGGCCATGTCGAGACGATCGGGTTCCACGAGCGAGTTGCCGGTTTCAAATCCCATAGCGCGAAAGAAGGTGCAGGCCATCGCGCCACCGATGAGCAGATGATCGACCTTGGGAAGCAACGCCTCGACCACGTCGATCTTGCCGGAGATTTTTGAACCGCCGAGGATCGCGACGAACGGACGCACCGGGGCTGCGAGTGCACCTCCCAGGTACGCGAGCTCCTTTTCCATCAGCAGTCCGGCCACGGCAGGCTTGCAATAGTGGGCAACACCGGCGGTACTGGAATGTGCGCGGTGTGCCGCGCCGAAAGCGTCGTTCACATAAAAATCGCCGAGTTGCGCGAGCTGCCGTGAAAGCGCCTCGTCATTCGTTTCTTCGCCAGCGAGAAAGCGCGTGTTCTCGAGCAGCAGTGTTTCACCCGGCTTGAGCGCACGCGTTGCAGCGACTGCATTCGCGCCAACGGTTTCGCCGAGGAATGTCACCGGTCGCTTGAGCAATTCGCGCAGTCGAGTGGCAACGGGTGCGAGGGAGTACTTCGCTTCGGGCGCGCCTTTTGGGCGACCGAAATGCGCAAGCAGTACAACGCTCGCGCCGCCATCGAGCAGCAGGGCGATTGTCGGCAGTGCGGCGGCAATGCGGGTGTCGTCCCCGACGTTGCCACTGTCATCCAGTGGCACGTTGAAGTCGACACGAACCAGTGCACGTCGACCGGATAGCTCGGCGGGGGAAAGATCGCGGACGGTGCGAGTCGTCATGAGGCGGATGTGCGTAAGCCTCGGCACTGTGTTTTTCGGTCAGCACCGAGGCTCTGCGCGTTGTTGATGATTCGTTTGGGAATACGTCCGGTGATTCAAAAACGGTGCGGCGAACGAGGAACGATTCCGGCGTCGACTACAGGCGCGCGCCGACGTAGCGGAGCAGATCGACGCAGCGCGACGAGTATCCCATTTCGTTGTCGTACCACCCGGACAGCTTCACCAGTGTGCCGTCGATGACGATCGTGCTCAGCGCATCGAGTGTGCACGAATGCGGGTTGCCGATGTAGTCGACGGACACGAGCGGCACTTCGCTGTAGTCGAGGATGCCCTGCAGTGCGCCCGATGCCGCGGCGGCCTTGAAGGTCGCGTTCACTTCTTCCTTCGTCGTGGCCCGTTCGACAACGCAGGTGAGGTCGGTGAGCGAAACGTCCGGCGTCGGCACGCGAACCGACATGCCATCGATCTTTCCCTTCACTTCCGGAATGACCAACGCGGTGGCCTTGGCAGCGCCCGTCGTCGTAGGAATCATCGAGATCGCCGCCGCGCGGGCGCGACGGAGATCTTTGTGCGGCAGATCGAGAATGGACTGATCGTTCGTGTAGCTGTGGATCGTCACCATGGTGCCATGCACGAAACCAAAGTTGTCACGAATCACTTTCACCATCGGCACAAGACAGTTCGTCGTGCACGACGCGTTGGAGATGATGTGATGCTTTGCAGGATCGTACTTCTCGTTGTTGACGCCCATCACGATGGTGATGTCTTCGTTCGTCGCAGGCGCTGAAATCACCACCTTCCTTGCGCCGGCGTCGAGGTGCTTTTGCGCGTCAGCGGCAACAGTAAAGCGACCGGTCGACTCGAGCGCGATATCAACACCGAGTTCTTTCCATGGGAGCTTGGACGGCTCACGTTCGGCGATGATGCGAATGCGATCACCGTCGATGGTGATGCTTTCCGCGTCATGCGACACGTCGCCATCGTACCGACCGTGCACGGAGTCGTACTTGAAGAGGTGCGCCAGCGTGGCGGTATCGGTGAGGTCGTTGATGCCGACGAAGTCGATGTCAGCAACGCCCTGCTGCTTTGCAGCACGAAGCACCTGACGGCCGATGCGGCCGAAGCCGTTGATGCCTACGCGAATGGCCATTCTTGTCAGTCCCGGTCGGGGTCGAAGTCGAAATCGGAACGGTCGCCTGGATCCGGCGCCCTTCCGAACGTCACATAGCTGATGATGCGTGCGCCACTGTCGGTAAGTGCCTTTGCTGCCGCGTTCAGTGATGCTGCCGTCGTGATGACGTCATCCACGAGCACCACATGCGCGCCACGGAGCAGTTCCGGTGCATCTGCACCCGTTGCAAACGCACGGGAAACGTTGGTCGCCCTCTCGGACGGTGTCAACCGGACTTGCGATTGCGTGTCGCGTGTGCGATGCAGCACGGTTCGCCACACGGGAACGCGCCAGTGAACGGCAAGCGCGCTCGCCAAACGTTCCGCTTGATTGTACCCGCGTTCGCGTTCGCGCGTGCGCGAGAGTGGCAGTGGTACCAAGGCGGTACGTTCCGCCACCACATCGGCTGGGAACGAAAGTCGGGCCATTCGTCGCGCCATCGGCTCGGCAACGGCGGGCCACCCGCCGTACTTGAGCGCGTGCACGATCGCGCTGCCCGTCCCGGCATCCATCCGGCACACCGATCGGACAGCCCGTACGAACGGCGGAAGTCGACTGCACCAACGACAGGGCGGAAGCGGATCGTCTTGGCGAGACCCAGCATCCGCTTTGCTTTCAGGCAGCGGCGCAAACATGGACAAGCGCGGGTGTCCGCACCGATTGCACGTCGGCGGCGGATAGGGCACCAATCGAGCGAGGCACGACGTGCACACGATTCCGTTTTGATCCGGGGTGTGGCGTTCACGACAGACTGCACACGCCGCCGGGAAAAGAAATTCCACCAACCCGTGCGCCAGCGCGCCGGCGTGTCGCCGAAACCCGTTGGAGTGCGCGTCGTGAAGCGCCCGTGTCATCTCACCTGCATCCACGGGCGCTGTTCGAGCGCGCCCCACATTGCGCTCAGCGACGGCTCGATATCGAACCAGACGCGAAACGATTCTGCTCCCTGTTCAACCAGCATACGGAGCCCGTCTTCCGCGCGAAGCCCGCGCGCCCGACAGGAGCGAACCCACGCGGTCTCGCCGGCGCGATACACGAGATCGAACGCCGCCGCCGTCGCGTTCAGCGCGTGAGGGTCAACCGGCATCGCGTCGTCATGCATGCCCAGTGGACTCGCGTTGATCACGAGTGCTGCGCCATCGACTGCGGCAATTACACTTTCGGAAATTTGCGCGGCGACGCCGACGCGCGCTGCCACGCCACGCGCGCGATCAGCGGTGCGTGTCCAGATGCGAATATCGCGGCAGCCCGCCATTTCGAGCGCAACGAGTACGGCGGCCGCAGAGCCGCCGGCGCCGATCAACGCGGCAGATTTTCCGTTCAACTCATCTGGACAGAGCGCGCGGATTGTCGCGAGAGAGCCGGCGACATCGGTGTTGTGGCCGCACAAGGCGTCGTCGTCAAACCAGAACGTGTTCACCGACCCGACGCGCGAAGCCAACGACGATCGTTCGGCACACTCAGCGAACACTGCTTCTTTGTGCGGCATCGTCACGTTGCCGCCAACGCGACCAAGTCGAAGCTCCTGGAGCACCACGTGAATGTCGTCCGGAGCAACGTCACGTCGATCGTAGCGGACCGTGAGTCCAGCTGCGACAAGTGCTGCGCCTTGCATTGCGGGCGAAAGCGAGTGTGCCACAGGCCGTCCGATGATCACCAACGATGACGGCTGTCGGCGGGCGCGTATTGTAGCGGCAGTCATCGTGGCGTCGCTGCACGCCGAGTGGCGCAGGTCAACTCAGGTGGACGGGCGCGAGCGTTCGACTTCCACCCGATCGAGGATTGCACCGATCTCACGTTCGAGCTCGTCAAACGTGGAGCGATACACATCGAGATCGCCGCCGAACGGATCGCTGACCGGACGCCCGATTTTGCTACCGCTCGCGTATGCGGTGAGCAACCAGCTCCGATCGGAGCCGCGAAGGGCTTCCACTCGATCGAGGTGGTGTGGCCCCATGGCGAAAATGAGATCCGCGCCAGCGACGATTTCGGGGGAGAGCTGACGGGCGCGATGGTCCCCCAGGTCGACGCCATGCTCGAGCGCGACGAGGAGCGCGCCATCGGACGCAGGCGCGTCCGGCCACGCGCTTGTGCCGGCGCTGCTCACTTCGAAACCGGTGAGCCGACGATCGGCGATGAGACGTTTGGCAATCCCTTCGGCGAGGGGACTGCGACAGGTGTTGCCTGTGCACACGAAAAGCAGTCGCATCGGGAGCCTATGTACGTCTCAGGTATCGCCAACCAATGTGGGCACGCATTCGCGCAGCACGCTGGCAGACAGTACACCGGGCCGGATCACGCGCGGCCGGCGGCCGGTGCAGTCGACGACCGTCGACGGCGGAGAGGGAGACAGCCGACCACCATCGAGCACGTGCAGGAGCCCGCGATGAATCGCGTCCGGCCACTGATCAACAATTTCAGCAACGGTCATCGCAGGCGGTACCCCGGGCCGATTGGCGCTCGTGCTGGTGATTGGCTCGCCGTACGCGGCCAGAAGACGCTGCAGGCCGGTGTGCGGTGTCCAGCGAACGGCCACGCCGCCCTCAGGGCCGCGCAGCCGCTCGGGCACGCGCTGATCACCACCCGGAAGAACGAGCGTGAGTGGGCCCGGCCAGAAGCGCGCGGAGAGATGCGCGGCGTACGTCGGCAGGTGGAGGTTGAGTCGCGCAACTTGCGATGGGTCGCCGATCAGCATCAGGAATGGCTTGCGTGGCGGCCGTCCCTTCATCTGCACGAGTGCTTCAACCGACTCGTGATCGACCGCCGTCCCAAAGCCGTACACGGTTTCTGTCGGGTACGCGAGCACCTTTTTGTTGGCCAGATGCGCGATGATGTCGCGCAGTGCGCCGTCCACTTCGGCCGGAGACCAGAACGGTGTGGTGAGTGAGGTGAGACTCATGGCGCGTTCAGTCCTGCAACAGACTGAGCGCATCGGCGCGCGCAAAATCCGCTTCTTCGGTGATCTTGAGTCCGCGTTCGCTGCCACGGACGACGACGACTGGAAAGCCGAGTCGCTCGACCAGCGCCGCATCGTCGGTCGCACCGATACTGTCGCGTCGCGCGGCGATATGTGCCTGTTCCAGCATGACTCGCGGGAATGCCTGCGGCGTTTGCGCGCGCCAAAGATTCGTCCGATCGACGGTGCGCACGATGTGTCCGTCGGCGCCGACTTCCTTGAGCGTATCGACCACCGGGAGCGCAGCGATTGCGCCGTGTCCTTTGCGTGCCTCAGCGATGACGCGATCGATCGTCGCGTCGGTCACGAGCGGACGTGCCGCATCATGCACGACGGCAATGACGACTTCTTCGGGCAGGTCTTCGAGTCCGTTGACGACGCTCTCGTGTCGCTCGCTGCCGCCGGTCGAAACGAGCAGTCGATCGACGTCGCACTGAAAGAGCCACGGCGGCGGATCTGCCGCGTACGCTTTCGGCAACACGACGACGACGATCGCAACGTCCGGACGTGCCATGAATGCTTGCACGCTGTGCAGCAGTGCGGGCTTGCCGGCGACCCAGCGGAATTGTTTGAGCTCGCCGCCGCCCATGCGTTGGCCCGAGCCGCCCGCGACGATGACAACGCCAACGTCGCGTACGACGCCATCTGCGGCGCGCGCGGATTCGTCACCGCGAGACGAGACAACGGGTGGCGGAATGATGCGACGCGGTGACGGCAGCATTTCGTCGGTCACATGTGGCTCATGCGTTCGGCGTTGCGTTCGTCGGGGCCCTGCATCGGCACCTTGGCACCGGGCTTTCCGACCGTGCGTTGCAGCACGTCCTGCAATGTGCGGACGCCGATGACTTCGATGTCGCCGGGAATGCGGCGCGGCACAGCGCGATCGGATAGGAACGCCTGCGTCATACCGAGCTTGGCGGCTTCGGCAAGGCGTCGGTCGACCTGCGAGATCGGGCGGACTTCGCCTCCGAGTCCGAGCTCACCGAGGAAGATCGCGTGGGGTGGAAGTGGTTTGTCGACGACGCTCGACGCGAGCGCTGCACAGATCGCGAGATCGACCGCCGGTTCCTGGACGCGCATACCGCCGACAATGTTGCAGAAGACGTCGAGCTGGGCGCACGAGAAGCCCCCGCGTTTGTCGAGGACGGCGAGCAGCAGCGCGAGGCGTCGCGAATCAATCCCTGAGGCGACGCGTTGCGGCGTGCCGAAGCCGGCGCGGGCGGCGAGCGCCTGCACTTCAACGAGGACCGGGCGGGTGCCTTCCATCAACGCGCACACCGCGCTGCCGCTGGCGACATCACGTCGATCGCCGACAAAGAGCGCCGATGGGTTCTCGACCGGTAGCAGTCCCGTCGGCACCATGCGGAAGACGCCGATTTCATCGACCGAACCAAAGCGGTTTTTTGTCGCGCGGAGGACGCGATGGTCGAGCGTACCGTCGCCCTCGAAGTAGAGGACCGTGTCGACGATGTGCTCGAGTGTCTTCGGGCCTGCGATGCCGCCACCTTTCGTGACGTGGCCGATCACGAAGACCGTGGTGCCCGATTCCTTGGCGAAGCGCATCAGTCGTGCGGCGCATTCGCGCACCTGCCCCACGTTTCCCGGCGCACCTTCAAGCAGCTCGGTGTGAACGGTCTGAATCGAGTCGACGATGAGCGCGTCGATGCGTGTGCCGTTTGCGCCCACCTGGGCGGCCGTCGCGAGGATTGTCTCGAGCGACGTTTCGGTGAGCAGCGCAACACTGGTTGCGTCTTCGGCGAGTCGGTCGGCGCGCAGCTTCACTTGCAGCGCGGATTCTTCGCCTGACACGTAAAGGGTACGGTGGCCGGCTGCTTCGAGGCGGGCGGCAACCTGGAGCAGGAGTGTGCTCTTGCCGATGCCGGGTTCGCCGCCGACGAGCACCATACTGCCGGGGACGATGCCCCCGCCGAGTACAAAGTCGAACTCGTTGAGCCCCGTACGCCAGCGATGGGTTTCAGCGCCGGTGACGTTGCCCAATTGGACCGTTGTGCCGGCATGCCCGGCGACCGCGCGGGCCGCGGACCGTTTGCTGGTGACGACGGTGGATACGGGTTCTTCGGCGAGTGTATTCCACGCGCCGCAGCCTTCACATCGACCAGCCCACTTGGGTGATTCGGCGCCGCAGTCGGTGCAGCGATAGACCGTGCGTGCTTTTGCCATCAGTACGGCGGGCCGTCGTCGTAGCCGCCTTTCACCAACTTCGGTCCGCTTGGCGGACCGAACGAATCGCCAGACGGTTGACGGTTCGAGAAGTTGTCGAAGCGTGTGTACTGCTTGTGGAAGAACAGACGCACATTACCGATCGGCCCGTTGCGCTGCTTGCCGATGATGATCTCAGCTTTGCCTTCGAGTGTCGGATCTTTCAGTCGGCCGGTCTCGTCGCGTTCGGCGTACACTTCCTGACGGAAGATGAACATGATGACGTCGGCGTCCTGCTCGATGGCGCCCGATTCGCGAAGGTCGGACAGTTGTGGCCGACCCTTGTCGTCGCCGGTGCGTTGCTCCGGCGCGCGTGAGAGCTGCGATAGCGCGATCACCGGAACGCCAAGCTCCTTCGCGAGCCCCTTGAGGCCACGCGAAATCTGCGACACTTCCTGCTGTCGATTCTCGGAGTTTGCCGGGCCGCTCATGAGCTGCAGGTAGTCCACCATGATGAGACCGATGTCGTGATCGGCTTTGAGTCGGCGGGCTTTCGCGCGCATCTCGAGCAGTGTGATGCCGGGCGTGTCGTCGATGAAAATCGGTGCATGACTCAGGATACCTGCGGCCTGCGCCAAACGTGGCATCGATTCATCGAGTGCCCTACCCCCTTTACGCAGCGCCTGGGCATCGATCAGGGCTTCACTGGCGAGCATACGCTGCACCAGGGATTCCTTGCTCATTTCGAGCGAGAAAAATGCGACACCGGTTTTCGCCGTGATTGCCGCGTGCTGCGCGATGTTGAGCGTGAATGCTGTCTTGCCCATCGACGGACGTGCGGCGACGATGACCAGATCGGCAGGCTGAAATCCCGACGTCATGTTGTCGAGATCGTGGAAGCCTGTTGGCACACCGGTAATTGCCGACTCGTGCTGCGCGAGCTTTTCCAGCTTTTCCATCGCCGGCCAGAGCAGCTCCTTGATGCGCGAAAAGCCACTCCGTTCCTTCGACTGACCAAGCGAGAAGATGCGCGACTCCGCGAGATCAAGCAGTTCGCTCGCCGTCGTGCGTCCTTCAAACGCTTCGCCGACAATTTCGGTCGACACCTCGATCAGTCGACGCAACAACGCCTTCTCGCGCACGATCCGCGCGTGATACTCGACGTTTGCAACCGTAGGCACCGCGTCGAGCAGGAAGGCGAGATACTCGCGTCCACCGGCGCCTTCGAGTTCGGCGCGGCGTTCGAGTTCGTCGGCAAGCGTCAGTGGATCGACCGCACCGCCGCGCTCCGTGATGGAAAACATCGCGCGAAACAGGCGGCGATGCCCCTCACGGTAAAACATCGTGTCGTCGACAAACTCTGCCGCGCGCAGCGCTGCATCGGCATCAAGCAGCATTGCACCCAACACGGCTTGCTCCGCTTCTTCCGACCAGGGCGGACGACGCTCCTTGTACGGGTCGCGCGGTACCGGTGAATTTGCAGCCGACGGAACAGGAAGATTGGTCATGACGATCGATCAGCCTTCAACGCGTGGTTCAACGCGCGGTTCACTTCGTGGTTCACTGCGTGGTCCAACGCGAGGGACATTGGCGTGTGACGCATCGAGCACGCGACGTGCGAGCTTGACGTCTTCCCATGTCGGTCGTTTCCACGATTCGTTGCGGAGGAGCGCGGCTGGATGATACGTCACGATGAGTGGAATACCGTGAAAGCGATGCAGTTGCCCGCGCAGTTGGCCAATCGACGTCGTGGTCTGCAGCAGTGTCTGCGCAGCGAACCGGCCAAGTGCAAGAATGACGCGCGGCTTGACCAATTCGAGTTGGCGCAGCAGGTACGGCTGGCATGCGTGCACTTCTTCCGGCATCGGATCGCGATTTCCCGGCGGGCGATGCTTGAGCACGTTGCAGATGTAGACCTGCTCACGCTGCAAGTGAATCGCACCAAGAATTTTGGTCAACAGCTGCCCCGCCTCACCGACGAACGGGCGCCCCTGTTGGTCTTCGTTTGCACCGGGTGCTTCACCCACGCACAGAAAGTCTGCGTGCGGATCGCCTTCTCCGGGGACCGCGTTCGTCGCGCTCTTGTGCAACGCGCACGCCGAACAGGCGCGGACGGCATCGGCGATCGCGTCGAGTGAAACGAGTCCTGACGCAGCATCGTCGCGCGCCACCGCAGCGCTTCCCACCGACAACCCGACCGGCAGCCCGACCGCTTCGAGCCACGCTGGAAGCGGCTCGCTCGCGGCCGCAATCGACGCAGCCCCACCTTGCGACGGCGCAATAGGCTTCGACGCAGCGGGGACCTTCGTCTCGGGGCTGGGAGCACTCGGCGTCACCGCGCGGGATGCAGGCGCGTCCCCCGTCTTCGGCGCATCGGGGCTCGAACTACCCAAAATCTGGCGCCAATCACTCGGCGCGTTCGCATCGAATCGCACCGCCGGTTCAGGCGGCGGCGCCGCCGACATCGGTGGTTGTGGAACGAGCGATTCCGATTGGTCTGGCGGCGGCGTGTACTCAATGGGGGGCGGCGCTGGTCGCGTCGGTCGCGGTTCTGTTCGCGTTTCGCCTCGCGGCTCAGAACGCGGCGCCCCTCCCTTCTTCACGCCGAGCATCGCCAGGACGTCTTCGACCGGAAGGCCGTCGAGTACCAGCTCCGACTCGCCAACTTCACGACGCTGTTCGAGGTAGCGCCGCAAACGCTCGTTAGCGTCCATGCAACAGCGCCTCCACGCGGTCGAGAATCGCCTCGGCGACGTCGCGCTTGGATTGCATCGGGAGCACGTCTTCGCGCCCACCAGCGTGCACGATGGTCACGCGATTGGTATCGACGCCAAACCCGGCGCCCACTTCGGTTGCGTCGTTCACAACGATGAGATCGAGTCCTTTGTCCGAGAGCTTACGGTGCCCCTCAGTCAGCGCGTTGTCCGTCTCGAGCGCAAAACCTACGGCGATCATGCCGGCCCGTCGCGTTCCCCGCGTGGTCTGCAGAATGTCCGGCGCTGGAGCAAGGGCGAGTGACTCAGGCATCGCTGCCTTCTTGAGCTTTGAAGACGCTGGCGAAGCTACGGTGAAATCTGCTGGGGCGGCGGCCATGACCAGTACGTCGGCGTCAGGCACCAGCCTCGCAATCGCATCGCGCATCTCCACGGTGGTCTCGACACCGACCACTTGAGGGCCGACTGGTGCCGCGACTTCGAGCGGCCCGGCAACTAGTGTCACGTCGGCTCCACGTCGCCATGCCGCTGCCGCGATCTCCACGCCCATTTTCCCGGATGACCGGTTGGAGATAAATCGCACGGGATCGACAGGCTCGCGAGTTGGACCCGCACTCACCACCACACGCCTGCCGCGCAGCAACGACGCACGCTCGAGCAACCGCGCTGCGTGTGCAACGATTGTTTCGGGATCGGGCATGCGACCGGGGCCACTACCTTCGCCGACAGCGAGTGCACCATCCTCCGGATCGAGCACGTGGTAGCCGAGTGCGCGGGCTGCGACGGTGTTTTGCTGAACGGCCGCATGTGCCCACATCCGATCGTTCATTGCCGGCACGAGCAGCACCGGTGCAGTCGTCGCCAACAGGCACGCGCTCAACAGATCGTCGGCGTGACCACCAACGGCGCGGGCAAGAAAATCGGCCGTCGCCGGCGCCACGATCACCAACTGTGCGGCGCGTGCGAGCTTGATGTGATCGAGCGCATGCCCCGCTGCAACGAGCGCCGTGTGTACCGCGCGTCCCGTCAGCGCTTCGAAGGTCACCGCCCCCACAAACTCAGACGCCGATCGCGTCATCACCACATCGACTTCTGCACCAGCCTGCGTCAACAAGCGCGCAAGCCAAGCGGCCTTGTACGACGCAATGCCGCCGGTGATGCCGAGGAGAATGCGCTGATGCTCGAAGGGTCGCACGAAGCGGGGAGTGCGGTCGGAGGGGTAAAGAAACCCCTGCGCACAGGGGCTGAGGCAACGACGCCGCGCCGTGACCGAGTGGTCGCGGCGCGGCGCAGGATCCTGCAGCGACGGAGTCGCCCGAAGAAACCGCTAGTCGAGGTGCTTACGCGCCTTTGCGGCGGGGCATCACGCGATATCCGATCTCACCACTCGTCAACTCTTCGAGCGCACGCGTCGTGAGCTTCTTCTCGTGCAAGGAGCGGTCGCGGGGGAACTCGTTGAGCACACGCGCGAACTTCGCGGCAATGAGCACGCTGAGATACTTGTTGGCCGAGTGCTTGGCCACTTCCGTCGGGGTGAATACCTGCATGAGTCAGTCGCCTTTGCTGAAGTCGTTGATTTCCTGTTCGAGTTGCGCGATCAGCGCTTCCACCTGGGCCTCGAGTTCGTGTACCCGATCGTGGCGCAGTCCTTCGGCATCAATGATCGCACTCACCTGATCCACGGCGCGTTCCAGATCGTCGTTCACCACCACGTAGTGATAGCGACCGACCTCACCCAGTTCCGCGCGCGCGTTGCGCAGGCGCACGAGCAACCGCTCGCGACTCTCGCTTTTTCGCCCTGCCAGTCGAGCCTTGAGCACTTCACCCGAAGGTGGGAGCACAAAGATCAGCACTGTATCGACAAACGCAGCACCAAATTGCCGCGCACCCTGCACATCGATGTCCATCAGCACGTGCCGTCCGGTGCCCAGAACCCGCAGCACCTCCGACCGCAGCGTACCATAAAAACAACCGTGAACCTGCGCCCATTCGGCGAACTGACCGGCATCGCGGGCCGCCACGAATTCGGTTTCGGACAGGAACCGATAGTCTCGGCCGTCGACCTCCCCCGCGCGTGGTTCACGCGTCGTACAGCTAACAGAATAACCCACGTCAGCCCGCCGCTCCAGCAATCGGCGCGCAATCGTCGTTTTTCCGCCGCCGGATGGGGCAGACAGAATGACCGGAAAGGGGCTCATTCGAGATTCTCGACCTGCTCGCGAATCCGTTCGAGCTCCTCTTTCACGCTGACAACCTCGTGCAGGATGATCGCGTCAGCGCCCTTGCTCCCGGTGGTATTGGCCTCACGAAGCATCTCCTGAAGGAGGAATCCGAGCTTCTTGCCGACCGGTTCCCCGCCCTCGTCGGTGAGCGCGGTACGAAAGGCAGAGACGTGGGAACGGAACCGATCCATCTCCTCGCTCACATCGAGCTTGTCGGCGAGGATCGCGATTTCCTGTGCGAGCCGCTGTTCGTCGACCGCCAAGCCGTCGGTCAGCTTGACCACCGAGGCCCGCAGCCGGTCGCGCTGCGCGACAATGCGCTCGGGCGCGCGCTCCGCGATCCGATCGAGCGATGTGGCGACGACGTCGAGCCGCTGGAGCAGGACTTCGGCGAGTCGCGCCCCTTCCTCTTCGCGGGTTTTTGCCAGGCCATCGAGTGCGCGGTCAACGATCGCCACCAGCTCGGCCGATGTGCCAACGTCGTCGTCAGCGCGGGGGGCAGCGATCACGTCGGGCATACGCAAGACGGTGCCGACGTCTACGCCGCCGTCCAGATGAAATCGCACCTGCAGCGCCCGGAGCTGATCAACGACACGGCCAAAGCGCTCCTCGTCGATCGCCGCCAGCGCCCCCGGCAAACGTTCGAGGCGCGCCGAAAGAGTGACGTGACCGCGACTGACCTTGAGCCGCATGGCCTCACGCACGTCCGTCTCCCAACGGCCGAACGCTTCCGGCAATTTGACACTTGGCGAAAAAAATCGATGGTTGACCGTGCGCACCTCAACGCTCACGCGCGTCGCACCAACGGATCCATCAGCTTGGCCGAAGCCGGTCATCGAACGAATCATTCGGCGCCAATGAAACGTGAAGGGCGTCGGGCGTCAATCAAATGTCTCAATTGAAGAACTCCCAACGCATGCCGTACATCTGCACCGCCGGCGGCATCGTCAGCCCCGGAATCTGTTCGTAGTCGCCGCCGGTGAGATTGCGATACACGTAAAAGAGCGTTGCGCGCTGAATCCGGATTTCGACCAGACCGCTCACTACATTCGCCTGCACCGTCGATCGGATATCCGCGCTCTTGTCGGCTTTCAGTCCGTAAAAGAACGGCACCGCGCCGCGCCGATCGTAGGTGAGTCGCGCATTGAAGCTGAACTCACCTTTGGGAAACCTGCTGCGCCAATCGCTGATGAGCGCGAGTTCGGTGCGCACGTTCAACTGCGGGCGACCGAATTGCGCACTGTTCCAGCGGATGCCTTGCACGTCGAGGTGCAGGTCTTTGTACAGTCGACCGTGCACGCTCCCCATGAAGCCTGTCGACGGACCCGCGTTGAGGGTCGAGCCAGACGCTGCGAGCAGCACCGGCGACAGATACGCGATGGTGTCTTCGCGGATGATACCGCCGCCAAAGAGCATCCTGCCCAGTCGCACACCCGCTTCGGCGCGTGTCGTGGAGGTCGGCGGACGTATCGTGTCACCCCACGGTCGTCGCAAACTTTGCGACAGCGAGAACACCAGCCCCCGCAGCGGTTCAACACGCGTGAACAGATCGATGCGCGTGGTCGAATCCGCGCCGCGTCGTTCAGCATAGAGCCCACCGCCCAACTTCGGTGAGCCGATCGACGCACGGATGACCGGCGAATGCAGCGAGCGTCCATTGATCGCGCGTACTCGATCGACAAACGAGTACTGCCAGCCTTTTGCGCGATAGCCGATCGCAAACATCTCCTGCGTGCGCGAACGCAGTGAATCTGGCTTGGCCACGGCGACGCTGTCGGTGTCAGCCACGACGGATGCCTTCGTCGTGTCGACGATGCCATCGAGGCGCGTTGCGACGGCCGCGATCACGGCCTGTGTCCAGAATCCCGTCGACGTGTCGCCAAAGCCGACACGCAGATAAGCATCGCGCCGCGTACCCTTGAACGCCGGAAGCGGCGTGAAATTCTTCCGCGGCGTTTGTGGATCGCGATCGCGCTGCGAAACCGTGCCATAGAAGTCGATTGTCAAACGTCGCTTCGACCAACCGATGCGGGAGTTGACCAACTGCTGACTGCCGTCTCCCCCGGTCTTGGTCGTTCCGCTGGTGGTGAATGCGGACACGCGTCCCGTCTGTGTCGCGGCCTGCTGAGCGCCGATCTGCAGTATGAAGCCGTTGTTATACCGCCGGGCGAACAGAGCCCGGAATCCGTTGGTGTTGCGATCGCCGGTGAAGATGTCCGCGCGCGTGAAGGGAATCGTTTTCGTGTAACTCCAGCTGCGCAACCAGACGCGTACTTCACCCGGAGCACGCTCGATCAGCAACTCGTCGAGCGTCCACAACGGAATGTCGTCGAGATCGAGCACACCGCCGTTGCGTGCTTCAACCGGATCGAGCTCGATACCGTCGATGAAGATGCGAATCCGGGAGAAGTCGCCATTGTAGGACGCGGCATGGAGTCCTGCGATCCAACCTGATCGAAATGTCGTAACGCCCGGAACACGATCGAGCAGATCAGCGAGATTCACAGAGCCTGAGGACAGAATCTGCTTGCGATCCAGTCGCAATCGTTCGTCGTCCAGTTCGTACATGCGAGGCGGCTCAAAGCGTGCGATCGGCGCGCGCACGGTGTCACCCGCCTTGACCTTTCGAAGGCTGTCGCTCCGCGCGACAATGCGCGCGCGCATCACCGAGTCTTCTGGAGAACCTGGCTTGGGCAACTGTTGCGCCCCGCCCGCCGGAAGTGCTTTTCGCGCGGAGTCGAGACGGATCGAATCGCGAACACGATCGGGGATCGGTACCGCGATGCGAATTGTGTCGCGCTTGGTCGTATCGCGCTTCACCGCCGTCGTGTCGCGCTTCGTGCTGTCCGGGCGCTGTGCGCGCGCACTGCTGAACGCACCACCGCACGCTAGCAGCGCCAGAAGCAGGCGGAGCCCGGAGAGGAAACGCCGACTCACACGCGGACTCTCGTCCCTGCGCATGAACTGCAGCTTCAACGGGCGCGCGCGCGAACGAATTCGACGAAGGTGCCGACAGGTGTTCCGGTCGGGCCTTTAGGGATCCAGCCGAGGTCCGTCTGCGAATACGCAGTACCGGCGATGTCGAGGTGCACCCACGGATACCCGTCCACGAACTCCTTGAGAAAAAGCGCTGCCGTGATCGAGCCCGCCGCGCGTCCGCCGGTGTTCTTGAGGTCAGCGACATCGGACTTGATCTGATCCTTGTACTCATCCCACAGCGGCATCGGCCAACCTGGTTCACCGGACGCTCGGCCCGCCGACAACACTTCATCCACTACGTGCGGCTCGGCGCCGAAGACGCCAACGGCATTCGCCCCGAGCCCGATGACGATCGCACCGGTGAGGGTGGCTGCGTCGATGGCGACGGCCGGATTGAAACGCTTGGCGTATACCAGCAGGTCGGCGAGCACCAGACGTCCTTCTGCGTCCGTGTTGATCACTTCGATCGTCTTGCCGTTTGACGCGCGCACTACGTCACCGGGCTTCACTGCCGTGCCCGATGGCATGTTCGTGGTCGAGCCAATGATGCCGACGACGTTGATGGGCAGCTTCATGCGTCCGATTGCTTCCATCGCGCCCATCACGCCGGCGGCGCCGCACATGTCGTACTTCATCCACTCCATTTCGGGAGCAGGCTTGATCGAGATGCCGCCGGTGTCGAAGCAAAGGCCCTTCCCGATCAGCACGACCGGCTGCGCGTCCGCGGCACCACCTTTGTATTCGAGCGCGACCAGACGCGGCTCTTCGGGCGTGCCCTGCGCGACGGATAGGAATGAACCCATCCCTTCTTTCGCCATCTCCTCGCGACCGAGCACCGTGACCGTCATGCCGTGGCGTGCAGCGATGTCGCGACCCACTTCGACGAAGGTCTCCGGCGTGCAGTAGTTACCCGGCATCATGCCGAGTCGTTTGGCGATGGCTTGCCCTTCCGCGACTGCCAGTCCTGCGGCAAACGCGCTGCGAGCGTCTACCGAATCGGCAATGAGGATCGTCGCATCGGAGAGTGGCGCGCGACGGTCCGCGACCGGCGGTGGCGTGCGGAGATCGGGATACTCCCAGCTACCGGCAGCGGCGCCGAGCACCATCCCTTCGATCGAATCGTTGTCCGCGTCATGCAGAAAGAGATGCATAGCGCCCGTGCCGAGCTTCACGGCCTGCCGGGTTCCGATCGCCGCCGCGCGACGTGCGGTGGTCCGCGTCAGCGGCGCGCTCCCTCGACCCACCAACAGCACCCGCTGCGCCCCGGCGTCCGCTCCGACAAGCAAAAGAGTCTCGTCGCGCGTACCGCGGAAATCCCGCCGCGCGAGCGTCCGCGAGATCGCGCCGCCGAACTGTGTGTCGACGGCATCGAGCGCGGATGGGAGCGAGGGGTTCTGCCCCAGAATGACGACGAGCAGCGGCGTGTCGACGGTAGACGGGACGTCGTGACTGGCTTGCAGCGAAATGGACATGCGTCGTATGCTGGGGATGCGCGGGACAAGCGGAAAGAAACCGAGTGTCGAAGCTAGGCGAGGTCATACACGCGCGGCAAGCGAATCGCTCCGTACTGTGCAATACGCCCGAGAACACGAACGCCCGCCCCACGTGCTGCGGGACGGGCGTTCTGGGGACGGACGTTCTGGGGACTGGGGACTGAGGAATGGGGACTGGGGCGGGTGGACTCGAACCACCAACCGTCCGATTAACAGTCGGATGCTCTGCCATTGAGCTACACCCCATCAACACGGATCGTGCCCGCAGTTCGCAGGCACGGGAACAACATATCGGCATCGCGCGCCGCACAACAGCGGGGACGAAAATTGTTGACGGGCCGATCAGAAGCGATGCGGATCCGCTCCCTGCCACGCGCGCGCCATCGGTCCGCTCACCGACTCGGCCAGCAACGATCCCGGCTCGAGCTGCGGATAGATGTCGGCATAGCTCTTCGTCTCCATTGCGCTGACGCGTTTGAGGATGAACCAGGGTTTCAGATCGCGCGCGTGATGCAGCCCTGCCGCACCCATCACTTCGAAGAAGCTCTTCACCGTTTCCTTGTGGTAACGTGCGACACGCGTCGCCTTGTCGCCAACGTGAAGTCCGTTCACCAACTCGGGATCCTGCGTCGCCACGCCAGTCGGACACTGGTTCGTGTTGCAACGGAGCGCTTGGATGCAGCCGAGTGCGAACATCATCGCGCGGGCCGCGTTACACATGTCCGCGCCGAGCGCGACCTTCGTCGCGATTTGAAAACCTGTGTTCACTTTGCCCGATGCGATCACGCGGACGCGATCTCGCAGATTCGCGCCGACAAGTGCGGTGTGAACGAACGAGAGTCCTTCGTTGAGTGGGGTGCCGACCGAGTCCGAGAACTCGAGGGGCGCGGCACCGGTGCCGCCTTCACCACCGTCTACCGTGATGAAGTCAGGCGTGATTCCCGAAAGCAGCATCGCTTTCACAATGCCCAGAAATTCATGCCGCTTGCCGATGCACAGCTTGAATCCGACCGGCTTGCCGCCCGACGCATTGCGCAGTTGCTGAACAAACTGCAACAGGCCGAGCGGCGTTGAGAACGCACTGTGCGCCGGCGGCGAGATGACGTCCTTGCCTGGCTCGACGCCGCGAATCTCGACGATTTCCGGTGTCAGTTTCTGTGCGGGCAGAATACCGCCGTGCCCGGGCTTTGCACCTTGCGACAACTTGATCTCGATCATCTTCACGTTGGGCAGGATCGCGCGCTTCGTGAATTCATCGATGCTGAAGTTTCCTCGTCTGTCGCGTGCACTGAAGTAGCCGGTGCCGATTTGCCAGACGATGTCACCACCAGGTGAGAGGTGGTACGGGCTCAGTCCACCCTCACCGGTATTGTGCGCAAACCCGCCAAGCTTCGCGCCGCCGTTGAGCGCGAGTACGGCGTTTTTGCTGAGCGAACCGTAGCTCATGGCACTGACGTTCAGGATCGACGCGGAATAGGGCTGCGTGCAATGCGGCCCGCCCACGATGATCCGGGCCTCTTCCGGGTTGATATGCGTTGGCGCGAGTGAGTGGTTGATCCACTCGTAGCCCGTTGCGTACACATCGCGCTGCGTTCCAAACGGCAGCGTATCGACTTCGCCCTTGGCGCGCTGATAGATGACCGAGCGATCGTTGCGACTGAACGGTTTGCCGTCGCTGTTCGATTCGATGAAATACTGATTGATCTCCGGACGAATCAGCTCGAGCAGATACCGCATGTGACCGACCACCGGAAAATTCCGGCGGATGGCCTGCTTGGTCTGCACCATGTCGGCGACGCCCCGCGCGAACAGCGGCAGCACGACGATCAACGACCAGAGTATCGGTGACCAGTACTGCGAAATGACGGCGATCGCGGCAATAGTGCCGAGAGAGAGAGCCCAGAAGAGGTTGCGCATGGTGAAATGACGCCAGCAGTGTCACCGAGGTCACCAAACGCGTCACTTAGTGGTAGTGCGCCGCGACGCGCGGATGCCGAACCGAAAGACCCCGACTCGCGATTGCGGGCCGGGGTCATTCGGAACCTTCAGAGCGGCACTGATCCAGACCTGCCTATTCACGGCTGCCGGCACTCTACTCAACATGCCCAGGACGAGGGTCGAACTCGTATGACCTTGCGATCGACGGATTTTGAGTCCGTTGCGTCTGCCAGTTCCGCCACCCGGGCGTACACGCGGAAACGACGCGGTACGTGCAGCCAAGTGTAAACGGAGCCGTCGCAGACCGCCACCGGCTAAGCGAGGCTCTTCGACTACGGCGTCCCGGGTGGACGGCCGCCTCGTCCACGAAGGTATCGTGGCGGGCCCCCAGCGCTGTCGGCTGGCGCTCCGTCCAATCCAATCCGGCGCCGCTGCATCTCCTGCATGTTGCGGCGCAGTTCGTCCTGCAGTGCGAAGTAGCGGGCGCGCTGCGAGGGCGACAGAAACTTCGAGAGTTCCCGTTGCTCCTGTTCCATCAAGTCGACGCGACGACGTTCAAACTTGGGGAGCTTGTCGAGCAGCTCGCCGACGCGCGTTTCGTTCACACGATCGCCGGCGAGGAGCTCCTGACGCAACGCGAAGCGCGTCGTCAGCTCGTCGTTGCGCAGCGTGCGGCGGTCGTCTTCGATGTGATTTGCGACTTCCTGCAACTTCCCGAACTGCTCGTCGTCGAGCGCGAGCCGTTGACGAATCACGTTGTTGATGCGGGCCTGAAGCAATCGCTCCATCGCCGCGCGCTTCTCCGGCGTCGGACGTGCCACCTGCCCCGGCTGCTCGGCTGCTGCGATATGCATACCGATGCCCGGTGGCCCACCCTGCGCGGCCGTGCGGGTGGGCGCCAACAGTGTCGCGGCCCACGCGACCGCGAGTGCGACGATTAGCCGACCGTTCGAACGCATACGCCTTCGCGTGCTCATCGCTTTGCTCCACTCGATCCGACAGGAACCAGTGGCATCGTCGGCATTACTTCGCTCGACGTCGCACCATCCCATTTATCGAGGCGATCGAGCATCCGTTGCAACTCGGCGTCGGTGTAGTCGCTGAGATCTCCTACCGACACGACCGTCTGCGTCCGAGCCTTGGCGGTTTCCGTGCTGGCGAGTGGCGGGATGGTCTGCTCAAACATCGCCGGACCAGCGTTCGACCCAGTGCCCAGCGTCGCCGATAGCGATGACGATGGCGTTGCGGTTGCGACGTCGGAAAGCTGCGTTGAATCGAGCGTCGTCACGTTTGTCAGTGCGATGCTCCCTGTGCGCGCGACGACCACGGACAGGCCACCAATTGCTACGACGGCGAGAGCCGCAGCAAACTGCCACACATTGCGACGTGATCGCAGGGCACGCTGCGACACAAACGGCGTCTGCGACGTGCGCGCCGTTGGAACGGCCACGCTTGGGCTGCTCGGTACGCTCTCAGCGATCGCTTGGCCAGGCTTCACCAGACGAGCGACGATGGCATCCACATCGATGTGCACTGCCTGAGGACGGGCAGCGCGCGCCACCCGCAGTAGCGCGACCTCGTCCTGACAGGCGCCGCACTCGGCGACGTGAATCGAAATACGCGACATTTCGGCCGCGCTCAACGCCTCCGCGACATAGTCGGGGAGGACATCACGAATCTCGGCGTTGTCGCACTCAGTCATCGAGAAACTCCTTCACCGCACGCATGGCGTTGTGATAGTGCACTCGCGCAGCGCCTTCGGAAGTGTCGAGAATGTCGGCGATTTCCTTGTAGCTACGCCCTTCCTGTACACGCAACGCGAAAACATCACGTTGCATCCTTGTCAGTGCCTTGATCGCGAGCATCATACGCTGCGACGATTCGTCGGCGACCAACACGTCCAGCGCGTCATACCCCGTTGCGCCATGACTGTCGTCCACTTCAACATCCTTCCCGCGTCGGGCACCTGCACGGCGTCGATCGATCACCAGCCGTCGCTCAATCGCAAACAACCACGTGCGCAGCGAACTGTCCGACCGAAATCCATCCAGTGCCGAGAAAGCGCGCACGAACGTGTCCTGCACGACCTCGTCGACGTCGTCTGCCATGCCAAGGCGTACTGCAAAACGGGCAAGCGCTTGCGCGTGCCGCTGTACGATCGCCGTGGCCGCTCTTTCGTCGCCGTCACGCCATCGCTCGATAAGCGTCCGGTCGAGCGACGCATCGTCCTCCCGTTCAGCCTCGATCATACGCTCCGGTGCATTGGACGAGGGTCAGGTCTGTACGTTAACCTGTCAACATGCTTGAGATCATCGCGCATCGGGGCGCATCCCGCGAATGCCTTGAAAATACGCTTCCCGCATTTGAGCGGGCCCTGGCACAGGGCGCGGATGGCATTGAGCTCGATGTGCACGTCACGCGCGACGGAAAAGTGGTCGTACACCATGATCCCTCGGTTCGGCGGCGGACCGGAAAAGGGCCGGCAACCGTCCCCTTGGCGGCATTGGATCTGGTCTCGCTTCACACGCACCGGCTCCGTGACGGCCAGATGATCCCGACGCTCGATGCCGTCCTCGATCTGGTGGGAGCGAGCGCGACCGTCTACATCGAGGTCAAGGCGACCGGAGTCGAAGATGCGCTTGTCGGCTGCCTCGAGCGGTACCCGTCGTCGAACGTCGCTGTGCATTCGTTTGACCATCGCATCCCAGTTGCGGTCCGAGCGCGCCGCCCCGGAACAGCGATCGGGCTTTTGAGCGCGAGTTATCCGCTCGACATTGGCGCAATGCTGAGGCCCGCCGCCGCCGAGGCGTTGTGGCAGCAGGCGCAGCTGATTGACGAAGCACTAATTCGCGAAGCGCACGCGGCTGGTGCGACCGTCATTGCGTGGACCGAGAATGACCACGAACACGCCCGCACCCTCATGAAGCTGGGTGTCGATGCGCTGTGCACCGACACCCCGGGGGCGTTACGGGCCGTGCTGTTCGGCTGACGCAGGCGCTGGCGGCGGTTCAGGAGCGGGAGGAGGAGGTGGAGGTTCCGGAGCGCCATCGGCCGACGCGCTGGCACGGGCGGCAGCAAGCTCCTTCTCCATCTTGCGTGCTTCCGTCTCGCGCTCGCGCAGCGCTGTCATGAGACGTGAGCGTGCTTCGGTCTCCAACTCGCCGCCACTCTCTGCGGCGTGGAAGACAGCGTAGCCGAGCGTCTCCGCCGCCTTATCCGCCTGTTCCCGGGCGCGATAGGCGTCGATGCGCAGCTTTCCCTCGTCGAAGACATCCTGAGCCGCTTTGCCTGCCTTATCGATCGACTGTTTGACTTTATCCCAAATGGCCATCGGAGTCTCCGTGAGGGTGATGGAGATGCATACGCAATCGCGAGGGAAGAGTTACGGGATTGGGGGCTGGGGACTGGGGGCTGGGGGCTGGGGGATAGCAAAAACCCCCGCGAGTGATCGCGAGGGCTTCGTTTGCTGCGTCTAGCCAGTTCAGGCTTCGGCGGCGACTTCGATGACTTCTTCGTAGACGACGGGAAGGACGCTCACTTTATAGCGGCGCTTGTTGTGGTGCTGGAACTGCACGACGCCTTCGATGAGCGAATAGATCGTGTAGTCCGTGCCCATGCCGACATTGGTGCCAGGATGCCACTTCGTGCCGCACTGACGGAGAATGATGTTGCCTGGGGCAACGTATTCACCGCCATACTTCTTGATGCCGCGGAACTTCGGATTTGAGTCGCGCCCGTTACGTGAAGAGCCGACGCCTTTCTTATGTGCCATGGTTCAAACTCCAGGAAAGAGGGGCGCAGCCGATGCGGCGCGCCACCGGCGTTCAGCCGAGGGTAATGTCCTTGATGCGGACTTCCGTGAACTTCTGACGATGCCCCTGCTTGCGGGCGTAGTTTTTACGGCGCTTGAACTTGAAGACGATGATCTTGTCATCGAGGCCATGCTTCACGATCTCCGCCGTGACCTTGGCGCCGGAAAGCGTCGGAACGCCGGCCTTCACGCTCGTGCCGTCGGAGCCGAGGAGGACGTCGTTGAACTCGACGGACGTGCCAGCATCGCCCAGCAGCGAGGGAATTCGAAGTGTCTTGCCCGGCTCGGCACGAAACTGCTTGCCGCCGGTGCGGATGATCGCGTAGCTCATGATTCTATCTTGTGTAAGGCGTCTGAAACGTAGCCTAGAAGCCTACCCGGCTACGAGTTAGGTGTCAAGGCGAAGGCGTGGTTCTATGCCAAGGCGTACTGCTGGGTGACGTCCCGCTGGGCACCCTTCATGACCAGCTTCATCTCGTCGGGCTTGAGGAGCGGGTCGTCGCGCAGGTCGAGCGTGAACCCGGCAAGCTTTTCGAGTCGCTTCACGAAGTCGTGCTCCTGCTCAAGGACGTGCAGTGCGACCTCCGGGTGCAGTCGGAGAGTCACCGGCTCCTTCCGCCCTTCGGCGGCCATGCGGCGTACCGCGCGTTCCACTCGGCGGACGATGGTTTCGGGAGTGAAGACTCGTCCGGTCCCGTTGCAGGTCGGACAGGTCTCGGTCATGCTCTGCCAGTGGCTCTGACGGACGCGCTGGCGGGTCATCTCAACCAAGCCAAGGTCACTGACGGCAAACGCCTTCGTGCGTGCCCGATCGCGGCTCAGGTTGGAACGCAATTCGTTCAGTACGCGATCCCGATTCGACTGCGTCTCCATGTCGATGAAGTCGCAGACGATGATTCCGCCGACATCGCGCAGCCGCAGCTGACGCGCAATTTCGCGTGCGGCTTCAGTGTTCGTCTTGAGGATCGTCTTTTCGGGGTCGCGCTTGCCGGTGTAGCGGCCTGAGTTCACATCGATCGAGACGAGGGCTTCCGTCGGCTCG
>JBKJTE010000155.1:0-3009 GCA_046590495.1 Gemmatimonas sp.
GTCAACTTAGTTACGGCGGGGCGTGTCGACTTAGCCACTCAGTGTCGAGTTTGCAGTTCGAGTTACCGGTCGCCAGTGAACAACTGGAAACTCGAAACTCAAACCGCAAACTCGACACTTTGTTGTTGGTACTGCTTACACCGCTTCCGACAAACTCGTGAAGTTGAAATCCTTCGCGCGAATGCTCGGCATCACCACATCCCCACCCTGCTCCGTTCCTGCCAGACGTTCCGCTTTGCCAAGCGCCTCGATGTTGTTCAGCACAAACAGCGGCGATTCATTGAATCTGAAATTGCGCAGCGACTTGGTGATCTTTCCGTTCTCGATCAGGAACGTGCCGTCGCGCGTAAGCCCGGTGTAAAGAATCGTACGCGGATCGACTTCGCGCAGATACCACAGTCGCGTGACGAGAATACCGCGCGTGGTTCCCTTGATCAGATCATCAACACTCTGCGTACCGCCAGCCATCTTGAAGGTCGTCGGTCCGCCCGTCGCCGTCTTGCCCTTGTTCTTGGCCCAAAAGCGCGAGTAGATGAGCTGCTTGAGCACGCCGTTCTCGATCCACACCTGTCGGCCAAGTGGCATCCCTTCGAAATCCCACGGCTGACCGAGTAATTGCGGGTCTGCGGGATCCGAATAGATGGTGACACGCGGGTCGACAATCTTTTCGCCGACCTTGTTGCCACCGCCCTGCTTCACGAACGGCGACCGACCTTCGTCCGCACTGCGCGCGTCGGCGTAGTTGGAGATCAGTTGAATGAGATCACCAACGGCCTGCGGCTCGAGAATGACGGTGTATCGACCCGGCTCGAGTGCGACCGGACTGCGTGATGCGCGCGCCTTGTCGACCGCGCGACTGGCGACACCTGCCGCATCGAGTTGCGCCCAATCCGGATGATCGGCAGCAGCCCAACCGGACCCTGTGCCGTCAGTCGTGCGCACTGTCAGCGTGTAGTTCGCACTCGTGTTGCGTCGATAGGCGAACATCCCGCTGCTGTTTCCGATTGCAAGAGCGCCGGCACCGGTCACGAGATACCCGGCCGCTTTCACATCACCGGCCTTGCGTGCCTTGTCCAGCGCATACAACGCGGCCTTCGCACGATCGTCGGCCGTCAGATTGGCCGTGCTGTCAAACCATGACGTGACGGCGCTGTATTTCTGCGCGCCAAGCTGTGGCATGGATTCAGGATCGTCCGGCGCGAGTCGTGCGATGCGTTCGCTTTGGTCGACGGCGCGCTTGATCGATTCGTCTGACAGATCGTTGGTCGTAACGACGGCGTGTTTTGGTCCGAACGCACTCTGAATACCGAGTTGTGCGTCGGTGGTGGAGCCCGACGTCGACACCTGGTTGTCGGCGAATCGGATGTTGCCTTGCGTGTACGTGTTGATCTGCACGTCGATGGCATCGGCCTTGGAAAGCTTGATCGCTTTCTGCACGATGGCTTCGGCTTCTTCACGCGTGAGAATGGGCGACGAGGCGCGTACGCGGGTAGCCATTACGCCTTCCTCCCGGTGTTGATGACGTTGATGTTCTTGAAGCGCGCGGGTGGCGTGCCGTGACTCACGGCATTCACCTGCGCGGGCTGTCCTTTGCCGTCAAAGAAACTCCCGCCGAGCTGGTACGAAGATTTCCCACCGATCATGTCGAGTGCATTCCAGAAGTCCGGTGTGCGTATTTGGTATGCGACGTCTTTCAGTACGCCGACGATCTTGCCGCCTTTGATTTCGTGGAACGTCTGTCCGCCGAATTGCGCGTTGAAGCGCTGCTGATCGATGGAAAAACTCCCGTCTCCTGAAATCAGAATGCCCTTGTCCGTCGCGCTCACGAGATCATCGATCTTGTTGTCTTTCTCGCCGGGCAGCAGCGAGACATTGGGCATGCGTTGGAACTGGACGTTGTCCCATCCTTGCGCGTACGAGCAGCCGTGTGAGCGCACCGGTCGTCCGTTCTTGTCATACCACCACCGCAACCATGGAGCCTGTTCGCGGGTGGTTTGATAGTCATTGAACACACCGTCCTTGATGATCAGGAATTCGTCGGGCTTCACACCGTCGTCATCCCAACCGATGGTCGAGAGTCCGCCGGGCTGCGAACGGTCGCCTTGAATGTTGAGCAGAGTCGGGCCGTACTTGAGTTGCCCCAGCATCTTGTCGGGCGGCGCGACGAATGACGTACCGGCGTAGTTGGCCTCGTAGCCCATCGCGCGATCGAGTTCGGTGGGGTGCCCAATGCTTTCGTGGATCGTGAGCCACAGGTTCGCCGGATCGAGCACAAGATCGTAGCGACCGACATCGACCGGTTTTGCGGTGAGTTTTGCCGCGGCTTCCTCGCCCCACTTGGGTGCGTTGCCAACGAGGTCCTGCATCATCACGTACTCCCAACCGCGCGCCATCGGCGGTGCGATGTTGGTACGATTCTGGAAATCGGTGAAGTCGGCGCTGACCGCAGTGATCTGCATCGTCGGCCACGAGCGCACTACATCCTGCTTGAACGTGGAGCCGTCGGTGTTGGCGTAGTGGCGTTCGTCCTTCACGAAAAAGAAACCGGAGAAGACGAACTTCACCCCTTTGGTTTTCATCGCGGCCGCGTTGGCCCTGATGAGCAGATCCGCCTTCTGCTCGACGGGAATGTCAAATGGATCGGTGGTGTACGCGCCTTTCCAATAGCCCTCGGTGATAACGGGAGATGGCAACCACTCCACGGAGCGATCGCGTGCAATGCGTGATGCCTTGGCAATTGCGACGGCTTCGCGCGCGGCAGCCGAAGCACCATCAGTGGTGAGAATGCGCGTCGCGGCGAAGCCCCACGTGCCGTCGACCAGTGTGCGCACTCCGATGCCAACCGTGTCTGTGTCGACGACCTGTTGGATCTGTTGTTCGCGCGTGAAGACGAAGTTCTGTCGTTGCCGACTGCACCTCACGTCGGCGTACGACGCACCGGCGGCTTTCGCGGCGTTGAGTGCGGCCGCCATCAGCTCCTTTACCTGCGGGATATCGTGGAACGTTTCG
>JBKJTE010000311.1:0-17131 GCA_046590495.1 Gemmatimonas sp.
TCGCCGCGACTGGCCAAGCGATGTCGAGGCGCGTCGACGCGATCCGACCGTTCGCTGATAGCACGCGCAGCCGCGCGCCAATCATCCCGACCGCGAATCGAGCCGTTGGGTTGGGGATAGGTGTATCCCATCGCACGGAGCCCGCAGTGAACAACGTTCCGTCGAGGATCGACGCGCCGCCGAGCGGGCGAATGTGAAACGAGCGCTCGATCGAGGTCGCCGCGGTTCTGTTGGCGAACCCAAAGCCCTTGGGAACGGCTGAAAACGTCGGGTCCGTCGAAATCGCACCGAGCGAAAGGAGGCGTCGATCGCGATCAACCGGCAGGAGCTGTTCGACAAACACTCCACTGCTCCAGAATCCGCGCCACGCTTGCCCACTCGCGTTGACAGAGAGTCGACTGATGTGATCTTCGCGCACGTTGCCGAGGAACCCCGAAGTCCACGCATCAACCGCGACCAGCTGTCCCCGCGACGGCATCCACATCCGTCAGATCCATGCGTCGTAGCGCGCCGCGAGTGCATCTTGGCCCCGGTCACGACCGGGGGCAAAGAGTACGTCACCCTCGAGACCGAGGGGCACATCGAGAAAGCCCCGATTCGGCACAATCCAACTCGCTGTGTGAAACGTCGCCGCCCGGCGGCTGATTCCGATCTCCGCGGGTGCGAACGCGCGCGCCCGAGTCGCGCTGATCATGTCGGCGGGGCCAAGCATCGAAAATTCGGCGCTGTCGAGCTCAATGCAGACATAGGGAACGGTGATCGCACGCGCAGTGCTTCCGATGATCCGTCCGATCAGCGCGCTGCCGAATAGCGCACGCCTAGTTGCGACAGAGTCGCCAAGACTTCCAAACCGCTGGCGATTGACGACCAACTCCACGCGCCACGGGTCCGCGCCTGACAGTTCGCGATGCCGAATGGACGCACGCTGCATCGGACTACCCGCAATGCTCGAAACCCGCAGATGTGTCCACGCGCCGACGACCGGAAGGGAACCGGTGCCCCCAGAATGGACGACGATGTGGCGGATGACCGTGCCGCGGACATCGACCGGCTCGGTGCGCGTCGTTTGCGTCAAGCACGATTGTGCCCGCACGGCGAGCGGCGATGAGGCGCAGATAACGATTTAGCAGCCGACCCGAATCCCGGCTCGCACCGCGCCGCGGTGGATCATCCGTCGACGTCGCAGGCAGCAGAGGATTGCGCCTGCAGGGCGGGTTCGAGCGAAGGATTCCTCAGCCTGGCACTCCAAAGCGCGACGAGATCCGCTATCTTCCGGTGCTCTATTAGAGCGACTCGCCAGCAGATGGTCTGCACGCGCGTCCTCCTTCCAACCCGCAGGCTTCCTCGCATGGCGCAGGTTACCCGTACCACCGTCGCGACAGCGGATCTCTCGGACGATCCGATCGAGAACATCACGAGCTGGTTCCAGTCGAATCAGAAGCCGATCATTTACGGCATCTCGGCGATCGCGGTCGCGGCCGTCGCGATCTTCCTCTATCGCTCAAACGACGCGTCAACGCGCGAAAAGGCGTCGCGTGCGTTATATGAGGCGCAGGCTCCCTTGAGTCAGGGGAAGCTGCCTGAAGCGGCAGGCGCACTGGAAAAGGTTGCCAATCGCTACGCCAGCACGACCGCAGGACAGCAGGCAAGTTTGCTGTTGGCGCATGTGCTTTTTGATCAGAAGAAGTACGACATGGGAATCGCGGCGCTGCAGAAGGCGCAGGGTTCAGCGAGCGCTGACTTCGCCGCCTCGTTTGAAGGCACGATCGCGGCCGGCTACGAAGCGCAGAGCAAGTTCGCCGAAGCCGCCGAACATTTTGGCAAGGCCGCGGCGCTCGCCAAATTCCCCATGGAAAAGGGGACATTCCTTTCATCGCAGGCCCGCGCGCTGATGGCTGGTAACAAGCCGGCCGAGGCCCGCAAGATCTGGGAAGAGCTGACGAAAGACGAGAGCCTGCCATTTGCGCAGGAAGCTCAGGTCCGACTCGGCGAGATCGTCGGCAGCGCCAAGTAGGTAACACCCATGGGCAGTTGAGCGCCGAATAGCGCTCGGTTGAACCTTTGGCAGTCCCGCGGCCCGGATCGTTCGTCGATTCGGGCCGCAAAGCTTTTGTGGCGTGGCTGCGGCACTGGCGCCGTCGTGTCGGATACAAATCCGTGTTCTTTCCGTGACATTGTCAGCGACTTCTGCGGCAGCGGCTTTCTCACTCCTTGCCGCTGAAATTCGTTGTAATGAGCGTTCGGCGTCGAACACGCCACTAACGGTGCAGTAACGGCTGACTACAGAGACAGCACATCGCACGCCTGTGAACTATAACTGCGTATAATACATGTTATGTAAACCAAAGTACGTGGATAACTGTGGGAAATCCCCACGTGGGTCCCATCGCCTGTACTCAATATCGTATCCTAACTGTCTGTAAAATAACGGCTTAGTCTCTTTCTGAGGATGCAGTTTGTCAGACTGCCATCAGAACGGCCGTAATCTGTACACCTGTCCACATGGTTTTCCCGATAAACGAGCCCCGCTGAATCGAGCTCGTGTCAAGGTGTGTTGGATGCAGAAAAATTCATCCAATGAGTGTCGCTATTCGGCCACGAAAGACCACCCGTCCCTCGCCACGCAGCGTCGGGTTGAAGCCGCCGCCGACAGCTTGGGACGCTCGAAGCGTTACAAGGAGCTCGCGCCCCGAGCTCGCACGAATTCGAGTTGGGCTCGTCCCGAGCTGCCATGACGCCAGCAGAATTGCAGTCGCCACAGCCCCGGTGCCGCACGCCAGCGTCTCCCCCTCAACCCCGCGTTCAAACGTCCGATAACGCCACAGGCCGTCGTTCACGGGCGAGACCCAATTCACGTTTGCGCCTGCCGCACCAACTGCTGAGTGATGTCGCAGCGTCGGCCCGCGCTTCAGCAGATCCACCGCGTCAACATCCTCACACAAGACGACCAGGTGCGGAATTCCCGCGATCGTGAAGCCGATTCGCCGCTCGCCGCTCGCCAGCTCGATGTCGACCACAGGCTGGATCTCCGCTACCGACTGGAGGTCAATTTCAGGCAGACCATCTATGAGCCGACTTCGAATCTCACCCGAAGGCGTCAGCAGTGAGATCGCTCCGCCGATCGAAAGCCCCAGCTCGCTGGCCATCGTGGTCGAGCAGAGCGTCGCGTTTCCGCACAAATCAGCCGGCGTTCCGTCGCTGTTATAGTAGTGAATGCGTGCCTGCGCCGGCCCGTCGACGGGTTCGAGCACAACGATGCCGTCCGCACCTATCCCGTTATTCCGGTTGCAGATAGCCCGTATGACATCAGGTGATGTCAGAAGAGAAAATTCCGCATCACGCGCATCGAAGAAGACAAAGTCATTCCCCGAGCCCGTCATCTTGGCAAACGGGATTCCCGATACCGCCGCCGACGGAAAAGCACGCGCTTCAGCTGCGGGGCTCGTCACACGCGCCCCGTGATCGCCCACCACCGAAGGCGCCAGACCATAAGAATCGCTTCCCGGACAATCCCTTTGGACATCTTGGACTCGCCTTCAGTGCGGTCGTGGAAGACGATCGGGATCTCCGCGATCCTGAACTTCTTCCTCCAGGCGCGGAAGCTCATCTCGATCTGGAAGGCGTACCCATTCGACTTCACCTCGTTCAGCGGGATCGCTTCCAGTACCTCGCGCTTGAAGCAGCGGAAGCCGCCGGTTGCGTCACCTAGCCGCATTCCCGTGATCGCCCTGGCGTAGATGTTCGCTGAGTACGAGAGCACCAGGCGCGACATCGGCCAGTTCACGACTGAGATCTTGCCGTCGCGATAGCGCGAGCCGAGTACGAGGTCGGCGTCGCGGGCGGCAGCCAGAAACTCCGGGAGATGCTTCGGGTCGTGCGAGAAGTCCGCGTCCATCTCGAAGATGTACGCGTAGTCGTGCTGGAGCGCCCAAGCGAATCCTGCCAGGTAGGCGCGTCCAAGTCCCTGCTTGCCGGGCCGATGGAGGACATGGACGCGCCCGGTCTTCGCGGCGAGTTCGTCCGCCAGCTGCCCCGTTCCGTCGGGGGAATTGTCGTCCACGATGAGCACCTCGAGCAGAGGATCCTGGTCCAGGATCATCGGCACGATGCGGGTGACGTTGTCGCTTTCGTTGTACGTCGGCACGATGACGAGTCCGCGTTCGCCGATCGCGATCGAGCCCCGTGCGGGCGTTGGGGTGTGGCTCACGCAAGACTCCTCAAGCAAGCACCGGCGCTGAACGCCGGTCTGCGAATGTTCCGAACCCGATCAGCGCCAGCGCGATTGCCAGTGCTCCAAGGGTTAATAGTCGGCCCGTTTCGTACTGTGCGCTCGCGAACCTGAGCGAGACGCTTTTTGCTCCAGTCGGGAGAGCCACACCAATGAGTGTGAAGTCGGCCCGCCCGATAACTGCCGATTCTCCGTCGACCGTGGCTGTCCAGCCCGGATAGAAGTTCTCTGACACGACCAGCGCGCTACCGGCCGGCGCTGCCCGCTCAAGTACCAGGTCGATTGCCCCTGGATCATACCGGGTCACCTTTACCGCAAATCCGACCGGATCCGGAACCGGTGAATTCACGGGCTTCGCGTTGATTGCGGAACCCGAATCAAAAATCGCGACCCGACGCACGTCAAACAACGGATTGAGGATCGTCGCCTTCGTCGCAGCATCACCCAACTTTACCCTGAGAGGTGCGACCCAAGCGACGGGATGCTCCCCGGGAAGCTGGTAGAGATAGGTCATCGTTCCCGCGGCATTGCGCACCGGACCTGCCACCAGCTTTGCCCCCTGAAACGGGAGGCCGTTGGCGTTGGTGTAGAAATATCGTGCGTTGGTGAGCGACCAGAAGTTTGGATTGGCGATGGACTGGTATCCTTCGTTCTTGCCGTACAGCTCCTGGAAGCGTCCAAGCTCATTGCCGTGGTAGCCTAGCACCCCACGAACCCCGTGATGCATCAAGGCGTCACCGGCGACAAAGGGATCGTTCGGCGCCATGTTGTCGCTGAGCGGAAGCGCGATCACACGACCTGGCTGCGGCTGCGACTTGATATACCTGATGATCGCATCGTCCGCGTACAGTTCCGAGGCGCGAGCTGAAAAGAGCCAGTAGTGCCGCTCGACGCTCCACAGGTCGAGCGTCACCACACCCACCAACAACCAACCAGCCCGCAGCGCGCTGACCGAGCCACGGGCACGCGCGAGCATCACGCCGAGCGTCAGCAATACAAAGGCAGCCGATCGCCACGCGCCGACGACGACGTTGGTTGCATTGGCCTGAATTGCGTCGCCGCGTTGATCGCCGAGCAGTGTCATCGCGAAATTCGTGACAGCTCCGGTGGATGCGGCGATCGCGACGAAAATTGCGAATGACGCCCAGATGACGGCGTACCGCGTTGACGCTTTGCCGGCGAGGAGGCGCTCCGAGCCGAACGCGGCGAGCACCGAGAGTGAGAACGCGGTCACGTACAAAATCGTACTCGGCGCTCGAAAAAACTTTGAGCCCGGCACGATGGCGTACACGAGATGATAGAACGGCGTATTGCCGCCCCACGCCCAGAGCAACGAAACGAAGAACGCGAGGAGCCAGAACCACGCATGCGTGCGATGCCGGTTGAGTAGTCCCCCACCGAACGCAAAGAGCGCGAGAACGAGCACGGCGGCGCCAGCGTATTCGCTATGCCAGTGGATGACGTTGCGACCCCAGTAGTTGTCGAGGATCCCCGAGAACTGCGGGAGGTAGCCATTGATTGTCTCTTCAAGCGGCAACGAAAAGCTCGTCGCGTAGTCGTAGCCCTTGCCGCCAGCGCGCGGCGACCATGCGACGTATTCACGGACGGGCAGATACTGCACCGCCCCCATCACGGCGCCGAGCAGCACCGCGCCGAGTGCGAGCCCAAGGCGACCGAATTTGGGGCGCGGTGAGGGAGCAATGGTGGTCGCACCATCGTTGGTGACGGCGAGTGGCCGCAGGGTCAAAAAGAGTGCAAACACACCGGAAGTGAGCAGCAAGTACTGCAACAACTGCGGATGCGGCGAAAGCACCGCAAGACCGACGACCAGTGCGAGCGAGCCCCAGGCAGCGACTCGACCGTCGCGCATTCCGCGCACGAGTGCCCAGAGTGTCGCCGGCAGCAGCGCACTGACAAACAGTTTGCCATCGTGACCGGGCGACGCGTACGACGCGACGGCGCCACTCAGCAGATACGCGACGCCACCAATCAGCGCACTCTGCAGTCGCACACCGGCCGCCCGCAGAAAGCCAAACGTGAACACCCCGGCAAGCATCATGTGAATGACGAAACCCCACGTCATCGCAATGTCAGTCGGGAGTACGAGCCGCAGCAAAAACGTCGGATAGAAAATGTCGCCGTGCATTGCCGCGACGTACGGCATGCCACCGAACTGGTACGGATTCCAGAGCGGGAAGCCATGCCCCTCGCGCAGTGAGCGTGCGGCAAACTCGCGGAACGAATACCCGGCGATGTACTGGTCGGAGTGTGGATTGACCAGGAACGCGCCACCCACGGCGGGCCACGCGAGCAGCAGCGTGACGAGGGCGCAGACGAGCGCTGCCCACACGAGCGGGTAGCGCGGTGCCGCTTCATTCTCGGCCGTCGCGTCAGTTCGAGCCATCAAATGCGCGTGAGTGTGAACTGTGAATCGGGTGTGCGACGATGTCGTCAGCTGACGCGGCGCGTGGCTGCTTGATTTGTTGCGGCTGTGACGAGCAACGCGATCAATCCTGGTAGCACCTCAACGACGGTGAGCCAGACACGGGAGGCCAGCGAAAGGAAGAGTGCATCGGCCTGCAACGCGAGACCAAACGTCACCAACAGCCACACAATTGCCCCTTCACGTACGCCGATTCCGCCGGGGGCGAACAACATCAGATACCCGAACAGGTAGGACGCGGTGTAAACTGCGATGAACATACTCGGGGCGCCAGCGACGTGGGGCGTCACTCCTCTCGCAAAGGCCATGAATGCGAGACCATAGCCGACCCACGAAAGCGTATGCAATGCAGTGACCGACCAGAGTGTGCGCGTCGGCAGATGTCGTTCAATCGGCGGTAGTCCGCGCCAGCTCGAGAGTTTGAGCAGCAGCGGCGGAAGCAGTCGAGGCAAGAGCGCAATGCCAGCAACGAAGAGTACGCTGAGAGCGGCGGCCGTATTTCTGATCCACGGCGCAACGCGATGCATTTCGCTCGCGGCCGCGATCGCAACAATACCAAAACCCGCACCAAGATTGAGGAGCGCATTGAGCAGTGCCGCGCCGGCGGCTGACACTCCCGACACACCTTCACGTTGCGCGAGCATGCCCAGTGCGCCAATCGACCAGACTTTCCCGGGGAGATATTTGCCCAGATTGGAAATGGTCCAAATCCGCACGGCGGCGCCAAAGCGGAGATCACTTCCCCACCCCGCGAGCAGTATGCGCCAGGTCTGAATCAGCATTGCGTGCACGGCGAGGACCATCACGGCAGAAAGCGTGATCCATCCCCACTGCAGCACAGCGTCATGTGCGACCGCTCTGAGTTCACCCCACTGCGTTGAGATTTCGCGCGTCGCGAACGCCAGCGTTGTCACGAGCAGGAGCAGCTGCACCACCCGCCACACCACTCTTCGTGGCGGCCGTTTGCTTGCTCGTTCATTCACGTCGGCGGCCGTCACCTCACGCCGTCCACGGCTTGCCGATAGAAATCCGCGTAGCGCGTCGCAACGACGTGCGGCGAAAAATTCGCGAGCATCGCGTCGCGTGCGAGCAGACCTCGGCGACGCGCGTTGTCGGGGGCGTTGAGCAGCGCCGCGAGCGACCCGGCAAGTCCGGCAATGTCACCAGGCGTGACCAATGATCCACCTGCATCATTGCGGACGACGTCTGTTAGTCCACCGGAGGCGTAGGCAACGACTGGAGTTCCGCACAACTGTGCTTCCGCCGCCACGAGGCCGAGCCCTTCTTCGGTCGACGGCATCGCCACGCACGCTGCATGCTGATAGAGCGGCACCAACGACGACTGTGTGAGCAGGAGGTGCCAGCGCACGCGCGATGCGACACCCAGCGACTCTGCACGCGCGCGTAATGCTGCGGCATCCGGTCCGTCGCCGACGACATCCAGCGTTGCAGTGGTGAGTGCCGGCATAGCCATCGCATCGAGTAGCGACGCCAGACCCTTCTGCTTGTTCAACCGGCCGACAAACAGGATGCCCGCTCGTTCGGCGTCGGATTCGTCGAGGCCGAAGTGTCGGATGTCGACCGGCATCGGAGCAACATTGACGCGCACGTTCGGCGCAATTCGCGTAACAGCGTCGGCGAGCCAGCTCGATACGACAGTGCGCACGCTGGCCTGATCGAGTACAGCACGCATCAGCGGGTGCGCAGCCGCTGTCGCACGTGCGAGTCGCACATCAGATCCGTGCATGGTCAGCACGATCGGTGGATGTCCGCGATCGAACGCGCGCCAGAGCGCGAGTCCGGCTGGAAACCACCAATGCACATGGACGACGTCGTACGGATCACCGGCGCGTCGAGCTTGGCGCAATTGCTCAGTGACGGCGCGACGCATCGCGCGCAACAGTCCCAGCAGCGCAAATCGCCCGGACCATGTTTGGCGCACTGCTTCAGCCATCGTACCCGTGTACGCGAGCGTCATGTTCGGATCACTTGCGTAGCGCACACGCCTGATCGAAACACCTTCAAGCGAATCGCTCTCGGCGAGTCCGGCCGAGCCTGGAGCGATCACGTCGATGCGATGACCTTGTTCCTGCATCGCAACTGCGAGACGGAGCACGAACGATCCCGCCGCGTCACCGTCGAAGCGTGGAATGTTGTGCGTGATGAACAAGGCCCGCACGCGTACCGCGCGGAATCAGTCGCCGTCGCGCGGAGACTCCGCGCCGGCGTCCGTCGCGGAAGACCGCGCGTTGCTGGCCTCGAGTTCACGACGCAATTCGCGGAGTTCAGCGCGCTGCTGCGCAATCTGTTCTCCGAGTATCCCGGTTGCGAAGAACATCGCCCCGAGCACGAGACAGGTTTGAATGACGGTCCAAACCGGGCGAATGCCGACGCCATTGATCGCGAGCACCGCAAGCGCGACAACTCCAGCGAGAAAGCCGACCAGAAAGATTCCTGCACCGAGCATCCCGAACGCGAGCAACGGCTTCTGACCGAAGCGGAGTTCGAACCAGACGGCAAGCATGTCCAGCACGCCAATCGGAATGCGCGACCAGCCGAACTTTGAGCGACCCGCGTGACGCGGATACAGTGGAATCGGGACTTCGGTGACGGTGTACCCTTGGGCGGCCGCGAGCACGATCATGTAGCGATGGAAATCCGGGCGCATCGGAAGCGCGGCCATGATTTCCCGTCGATACGCTTTTACGTTGTTGAGATCGCGAACCGGCACGTGAAAGAGCGTACGACTCATGCTGTTGTAAATGCTCGAGACGAACGCCTTGTCGTACTTCCCCTGCTTGTAGCCTGTGACCATGTCCGCCTCGTCCGCGAGGATCGGCGCGACGAGACGTGGAATGTCTTCAGGTTTGAATTGCAGATCGGCAGGGTAGAAGACGAGGATATCGCCGCGCGCGTTCAGGTAGCCGGTGCGCAACGCTTCGGCGATGCCGCGTTGCGCACGATGCCGCACCGGTCGAAGAAACGAATATTGCACGGCGAGTTCCTGGAGCATCGCCCAACTGCCGTCCGTTGAGCCGTCGTCGACAACCACGACCTCGTAGCGCGCGTCCTGTTCGCGCACCATCTCCGCACATAGTTCAACAAAGAGCGGAAGATTTCCAGACTCGTCCTTGGCCGGCACCAACACACTGACATCAACCGGACGGGTGAGCGCCGATCGTGAAGGCGTGCTGAACGAAAGTGCAGTCACGGTCTCGGAGATCAGACGCGCTTGCGCATGCGCGCCGGCAGAACGCCCAACTGGTCACGATACTTGGCGACCGTGCGTCGTGCGATCTGGACGCCAGTGTGCTGCAGGATTTCGACGATCGCCTGGTCGGTGAGCGGACTCTTTGTGTCTTCGCTCGCCACCAGCTTCTGGATCTGATCCTTGATGCCACGCGCCGACACGTCGTCGCCATCGTTCGTCGACAGACCGGACGAAAAGAAATACTTGAGTGGCAGGACGCCGCGCGGAGTCTGCACGAACTTTTCGTTCGTCACACGACTGACAGTCGACTCGTGCATGCCGACGGCTTCAGCGACTTCACGAAGCGTCAGCGGCCGAAGTGCCTGCACGCCGCGTTCAAAGAAATCGCGCTGACGTTCGACGATGTAGTGCATCACCTTGAGCATCGTCTGGCGACGCTGCTCGATGGCTTGAATCATCCAGTTCGCGGAATTCAGCTTGCTGGCGATGAAGTCCTTGCTCTCGGTGTCGAAGCGCTTTTTGTCGCGTGCAATTTCCTGATACGCGCGCGACAGTTTCAGTCGCGGCAGGTTGCCGTCGTTCAGGAATATGTGGTAGTTCCCGTCGATCTTGTCGATGACGAGATCGGGGATGATGTAGTTGTCGCTCCCCGAGGAGAAACGCAGACCGGGCTTGGGATCGAGTTTGGCGATTTCGTCAGCGGCCGTCTGCACATCCTGCGCACTGATTCCGAACTTCTTGGACAGCTCGCTCCAGCGGTGCGCGATCAGCTCTTCGAACGACTCTTCGACGAGACGATACGAAAGCGCATCCTTCTGCCCGGCTGCACGCAGCTGCAGCAATAGGCACTCGCGCAGATCGCGCGCACCGACACCCGGCGGATCCAGATCCTGAATGATCTGCAGCATCGCGAGCAGCTCCGCATCGGAGAACTGCGCAACGCTGTCGTTCTCGCGCTCCTCGGATTCCTTTTGCAGCAGTTCGTTCACGCCATCGCGAATCGTTTCGAGCGGACAGGCGAGATACCCGTCGTCCGAAATATTTCCCACGAATTCGTCGGCAAGAAACGCCTGACGTGGCGACAGGTCGAGCAACGACAACTGCTCGGTCAGGTGATCGGAGAGGTGGCGCGTGTCGACGGTGACGGGCTCGTACCAGTCGCGCTGCTCATGCTCTTCGCGCTGACCACCGGTTTCGAAGCCGTCCAGGAGGACCGCCTCCCAATCGACATCATCGTCGCCCGTTTTTTCAGGCTCCGAATCCGACTCGGCGGCGTTTTCAGGTTCGGCAAGATTCTCGGGCTCTGACTGTTCGTCAGGATCCGGGGTCTCTTCGTCGTCCTCCGGCTCGACCAGCTCGAGGAACGGATTCGTCAGCAGTTCCTGCTTCAGGTGCTGTTGAAGGTCGAGCAGGGGCATGTACAGGAGATCCATCGCCTGATACAGACGAGGATTGACCTTCATCTCCTGCCGCAGCCCTGTGCTCTGTTGGAGACCCGTTCTCATTCGGTCAGCACCTCCTCATCGGCTTCCGCGAAGCGCGCGCGAAGTCGCGCAGTCAGCGTGGGCCCAAGATAGATCTCGGCAACAGTATCGTCATACACTAACTCACGAACCGTGCCAGAAACCTTTACCTGCCCATCGAACATGATGTACGCGCGATCGACAATGTCCAGAGTCTGTTCAACATTGTGATCGCTGATCAATACGCCAATACCGCGGTGTCGCAGATCCGAAACGATCGATTGGATGTCGTGGACCGCGATCGGGTCGACACCAGCGAACGGCTCGTCCAGCATCATGAATTTCGGCTGGGTGACCAGCGCGCGGGTGATCTCGAGACGACGGCGCTCGCCGCCCGACAGCTGAAACGCCCGACTGTGCCGCAACCGCTTGATCCCCAACTCATCCAGTAGCGACTCGAGGCGCGTCTGCCGTTCTTCCGCCGACAGCGGAAGCGTCTCGAGGATGGCCAGAATATTCTGCTCCACCGTCAACTTGCGGAAGATGGACGGCTCTTGCGAAAGGTACCCGATGCCCGCGCGCGCGCGCTGGTACATAGGCGTGTTGGTGATATCCTTGCCGTCGAGTTGAATGCGACCTGACTGCGGTGCGATCAACCCAACCAGCATATAGAACGTCGTGGTTTTGCCGGCTCCGTTGGGCCCCAACAGGCCGACGATCTCGCCCTGACGCACGCGCAGCGCAACGTCGTGCACCACTCGGCGACCGCGATACACCTTCACTAGGCCTTCCGCCGACAGCACCGAGCTATTGGCGGGCGCCGCCGAACTGGCGATCGGCGTCGGCGCGCGGCCGGCGGCCACATGTTCGCCGGTGACCTTGAGCGCACGGCTGACGTCGGCACGGCGTTCGGCGAGCGAGGCCCAGAGGGCAGGCGCGACCGTGACCGGCGCATCGGGGTTGGACGGGGAGTGTGCCGGCCAGACGACGGCGCCGCGTTCGGCCAGCGTCGGCAGCACGGAGGCTGCGAGGTGCGTGCGCACCTCTTCAAGCGACAGGCGGGCCGATTCGACCAGCATATCGCGTCCTTCAAGCTGGAATCGGGCGAGGAGCGAGTCGCGAAACTTCGATGCGACGGCGTGGAGTGGTGCAGTCCCACTGTCGCCAACGACGTCAAAAATCGCCCCCAGTGCGCTCGCAAGCGATCGGTCGCCATGCGCATAGCGCGCCACGAGCGCCGAGACTGGGTCGTTGGGAAACGAACTCTCAGATAGATGATCGGTCATTGACGGCGGCGGAAATCGGAAGACAGCGGCGTGATCGCTTCCAGCGACGTTGACGAGCGGTTCGTCGGAGATGGACGATCAGGGTTGGGAATGCGTGACGGCGTGGCCGACAGCTGTGCCCCTCGGCGCCTCGTGGGGCGCGGCGTTGGGGCCTCGCGGGCTGACTTCTTCTTCGTACTGTCAGAGAGGCTGTCGGCGGCAGGCTCAAAAAAAGCGCCCGACGCAGCCGAATCGATCGTCACGTCGCGTACCTGCCCGCTGTCGAACTGCACGAGGATCGCTTTGCCGCGCGAGTAGTTGATGGACGGCGGAAAGGTTGGACCCTGTTTGGACGGGACCTGGAACAGTGAACTCGCGTTGCCGCGCGCATTGATCTCGCGGACGCGCGGCTGCGCGGTATCACCCGCAAATCGCGCGCTGTCGAACGTCGCGATGACCGTGTCGCCACGCAGCAAATCGCGGTCGTCAGACTTGATCTTGAGCGTGTCTGGAACGCCGGTCGCAACGGCAGTGCCGACCGCGCGCATTTCACTGACGCGCTGATCAGGCATCACGATGTGCAACGAATCTGCGGCAACGTCTTGCTGGGGAGTGTGCGCTTTCGCACGGCCGCTGCCGTATGCGAACGCTTCGGACAACTTCTGCGCCGTGAGACGAAGATCGATCTTTTCAGCCTGGATGTTCACATCGCTGTTGACGACCATCGCTTTGTGCAGCGAGAGCACGCGCGTCAGCTGACGGTTGGTGCTGAACAGGTCGATGGTGTCGCCATCGAGGGTGAACTTCTTGGCCGAATCCTGATTGACGACATGCGCGTTGCGAATGAGCCGCGCGAGTTCCGACGTCTTGTCGAAGGTTGCTGAATCCGAGCGACCGACAAGACCACCACGCGTAATCGTGACGCTTCCAATCGCGAACATGACACTGTCCCCCTGATCGGTCAGCGTCGCTGCATGAATGGTCACGGGCATACCGGGCTTGCCAGTGCTGTCCTTCTCGATCAGCGTCGCCGTCGGATTGTTTGGCGCGACGAGCTTCGACGATGGCCGGGTTGCCGTCGGCCGGAAGTACTCAATGCTCGGCCCCGTGAAGGAAGTACCCGTCGCGATCTGCAGCGCGTTCACCCCGCCGTCCGCGTACAAACGTTCTTCACGCGTGAAGTAGGTCGCGTGCGCAGACTGAATGCGAATCTTTCCCGGCTCCTGATACATCACGTTGCCAAAAAGATTCAGCACACCGGCCAACTGAAACTGCTCGGCACTGTCCGCACTGATGCGATTGTTTTCGCCCTGACAGTGTCCAACAAATCCGCCACCGATGTACGTCGTCGCGTTCGTACTATCGATGCGCATGTACGTCAATCGCGTTTCCGGCGGCGATTCGGTGAAGTCGAGCACACACGGTTTCGCGGCGGGGGCGGCCTTCTTTTTCGCTTTGGTCTTTGCGCTGTCTGCTGCGCGTGCTGCAGAGTCCGCGCTGGCGATCGCGCTGAGCTTTGTCGCAGAATCGGCGCTGATACGACCTTTTGTCGAATCGGCCTTGCGGGCGCTGTCGGCAGCGATCGCGAGCAGTTTCGTGCTATCGGGCTTGGCAGTCGGTAACGTGGTCGGCCCGGACGGAGGCGCGTTGGCAGGGGCGCGTGAACGACCCGTGAAGCAACCTGCCATCACGGGGACAATCAGCACCATCAGCACGCCTGCGACACGAACGCGACGATTCATCGACTACTTGGCCGGAACTTTGACGGGAGCAATACCTTTGCATGCCCGCAGGCACTTGAAGGTGTTGAAATGCGGATCGGACTCGAACCCAATACCCATGATCTGGCGGGAGGGTTCGATAAAGGTGAACGCGCTGTCGCTGAAGATCTGATTGCGCGCCTGATCGTAAACGAGTTGGGGTGTCATCAGCCTCTTGCCGTCATCGCGAATGACCACAACATCGCCGCGCGCTTCGAGGCGCTGCAACCGTGTGTTGTAGGCGCCAGTCTTGGACGTCAGCACGCCGTCCTTCAAGCCTTGACCCGTGAAGAAGGTGACGTTTACACGACGGAGATCGAGGCGTGAACCGTCGTCGTACACGAACATCGTGTCACTGAGCAGCCGGCCGTTGGACACGCCTTGATTGGTGAGAATCACGCTCCCACCGAAGATCACTTGATCCGCTGAATCAGGGAGCGCGCTATTCTTCGAACTTGTTTTGACGGGGGACGGTTTCGCGCGCGTCGGACACTTGGCACCGCCGAGGGCAGCGATCGCAGCAATCACGATCAACGCGCGCGCCACTGTCACGACGCGTGGACGATGCACTGTCACCGTCATGCGGCACCTGCGCGCATCAAGTCGTGCAAGTGCACGACGCCAACCAGCCGATGCTCTCTATCGGTTACAGGCATCGCCATGATGCCGTACTTCTCCATCCGATGCACAACAGCACTCCCAAGTTCAAGATCAAGCGCAAGACGTGGCGATTCAGTCATGACTGACTGTACGGGAACAGACAGCACATCCCGTTCCCGTTCGAGCAGGCGAGTCAAGTCACCCGCCGTGACGACACCGGTCACGCGCCCATGTTCCACCACAATCGCGATTCCGCGTCGCTCGGCGAGCAGAACAACGGCATCGCGCATTGTCGCATCGCGCTGGAGTATCGGCAGGTTGTCCGCGATCATGACATCGCTGATGCGCGTCAGCAGACGACGCCCAAGCGCACCACCCGGGTGCAGCTTCGCAAAGTCTTCAGCGCGAAACCCCTTCTCTTGCAGAAGCGCAACGGCGAGCGCATCACCGAGTGCGATCGTGATCGTGGTGCTCGTCGTCGGCGCGAGATCGTGCGGACACGCTTCTTCGCGCACACCGAGATCGAGCGTAACGTCGGCGTGTCGAGCGAGTCGCGACGACGAATCCGAAGTCATCGCAATCATCTGCACACCAAGTCGCGCTAGCGCTTCGATCAAGCCCAGCAGCTCTTCAGACTCACCGCTCTTGGAGATCAGAATCGCGACGTCATCGGGGCCGACGATTCCGAGATCCCCGTGCATCCCTTCAACCGGATGCAGAAACGATGCTGGCGTTCCCGTCGACGTGAACGTCGCTGCCATCTTGCGCCCCACCAATCCAGACTTGCCGACGCCAGCCACGATGACGCGCCCCGTGCACGCGGCGAGGAGCTGCACGGCACGAACAAAAGCTTCACCAAGCGCCACTTCTGCGTTGCGCAACGCTGCCGCTTCCAGCGACAACACGCGGCGCCCATTCTCGAGAATACGCGCAACGGTCACGTCGAGATCGATCGCAGTCATTCGGACGCTTCCTCGCGACGACTGGCGACATATCGCTCGACCAGATCGGTCCAGTCACCGCGGGCGTGGAGTAATGCTTCGGCAAACTCGCGAACTGCGCCGAAACCGCCGCGCGCTGCAAGCTGCAATGTCGCGCAACGACGCACCTCGGTGACTGCGTTACCGACGGCAACGGGAAGTCCGACTTCACGCATGACCGCGAGATCGGGCAAGTCATCGCCAAGAAACGCCACCTCTTCGAGCGTGCAATTCAACTCGCCAAGAATCCGCTTGAGCGCCGGGAGCTTTCGTGCCTGCGGATCCTGAACGACGGACTTGATACGCAACTCACGTGCGCGCATCGCAACACTCTCGGAGACTCGGCCAGTGATGATCGCGAGATGCAAGCCAGCTTCGCGCATCATTGCCATTCCGAGTCCATCCTGAATGTCGTAGCGCTTCAGTTCAAACTGCTGCGATGCATCGCCGTCGTCGCCGCGCGTTGCGCCGAGGTACACGCCACCGTCGGTCAACACACCGTCGACATCGAAGACAACTACGCGGATGCGGCGCGCGATCTCAGGTTCGATGCGCGGTGCGTGCACCACCAGCGGGGGTAGGCTGTCGTCGGTAACGGTGCTCCGGTTCATCGGCGTACGCGATCCCAGATATCGACGGCGCGTTTGATCAAGTCGCCGAGCGCATCGAGCTTGAGCATGTTAGGACCATCGCTTGGCGCGTGATCAGGATCAGGGTGCGTCTCCAGAAAGAGGCCTTGAGCACCTGATGCGATCGACGCGAGCACGAGCGACGGAATGAACTCGCGCGCGCCACCACTTGCACCGCCAGCGCCCATTCCCGGTCGCTGCACACTGTGCGTGCCGTCAAAGACCACCGGTACATCACACGCGTCGCGCATGCGCGCAAACGACCGCATATCGACAACGAGATCGCCGTAACCGAAGAACGTCCCGCGTTCAGTGACTGCGAGTTCGCCGGCGTCAATGCCGGCGAGTGTTGCACCCGCCTCAACCTTGCGCGTTGCACCACGCATTCCTTCGGGGTGCATCCACTGTCCTTTCTTCACGTTCACGGGCTTGCCCGTTGCACCGGCGGCGAGCAGCAAATCAGTCTGACGGCAGAGGAAGGCCGGGATTTGCAAAACGTCCACAACTGCCGCCGCAGGCGCGCACTGCCATGCGTCGTGCACGTCTGTGAGC
>JBKJTE010000384.1:0-8138 GCA_046590495.1 Gemmatimonas sp.
ATTCGGATAACGCGGAATGATCGAGTCCGCGAGATCGGCGAGCCGCTCGCGCGCGACTACATGCTGATCGATGCCGACGTTTCGCAGATAGGCAAATCCCTTCTGGTAGCCGGGATAATCCATGATCAGGTTGTTGTTCGACGGCGCACCGCGAACGAGAAAATCACCCAGGATCGATGCGCCCGCCGACGAACCGCCAACGACACCACCACGCGCGAGCACTTCGTTGAACGCAGCTTCGGTTTTCGTGCCGGCGTAGGCATCGACGAGGTGGAACTGACGTCCTCCTTCGAACCAGACGCCGCCTGCTTTGCGCAGAATCGCCACGAATGAATCGGTGTCGGCGACTTTTCTGTCCTTCGTGAACAGCGTGTAGACGTTCTTGACGCCGTACTGCTTCCAGCCCCGCGTGCTCGGCCCGTCCTGCGGATAGCTGTCCGCGCCGCCGGCGTTAGGCACTGTGACGATGAGTGCGTCGGGGCCGCCGGCCGCCGTGATGAAGGCGTTGTAGATCTCGGGCCCCATCGAGCCGCCACCGACCACGATGACCGTCCCTTTGGCCGGACCCACTCTGGGCGGCGCACCCGTCCGTGCACCGATGCGTGCACCGCTTCCGGGATTCAGCGCAGCCCTCGATTGCGACTGGGGCTGTGTCGTCGAGGAGGGTCCCGCCTGCGCGAGGAGCGCTGTCGGGAGAGCGATCACGCTGAACACAGCGGTGCGAATCGAAAGCATCGGACACTCGGCGAGAGGGTGAGGTGCGCAAATGTATGCGACGTGTAGCAACCCGCACCCGTTGACAAGATATATCTTCAGCACTATCGTACGTTACATCTTACGATATATCGTCAGATATAGCTTACGATATTACGTGAGATTGACCCAGCAAGGAGTTCCAGATGTGGTATCAACACAGAGATCGTCATTGTGGCGATCATGACCATGACCGCGGGCATCGCGGACAGGGAGAAGGGCGCAGCCGTCGGCCGTGGACCGGATTTGACGCAGATTTCAGCGCGTTCTTTGGCGGCATGGGTGGCCCCAAGCGCCGCGGACCGTTTGGCGGCGGGCGGATGTTCGAGCAGGGCGATCTCAAGCTCGTCATCCTGAACCTGCTCGAAGAAAAGCCGCGTCACGGCTACGAGATCATCAAGGATCTGGAAGAGCGGTCGGGCGGGCGGTACACGCCAAGCGCCGGCGCGGTCTACCCAACGCTGACGATGCTCGAAGATCTGGGCTATGCGGTCGCGACGCCCGAAGAAGGGGGCAAGAAGGTCTACGCCATCACCGATGCAGGACGCGCGCACTTGGCAGAAAATCGTCCGGTTGTCGACGAACTGTTCGACCGTGTCAGTCAGATCGGCGACGCCGTGTTTGGCGACAGTGTTCGCCCGGCACGCGACGCGATGATCAACCTCGCCAAGGAGTTCGGTGCGGCGATGATGACGGGACGGCGCAGTGCGGAGCAGGTCTCGGCCATCGCCGCGATTCTCGAGAAGGCAGCGGCAGAACTTCGCGGCGTTGGTGCGACCGGGACCAGATGAAGGCGCGGGGATAACAGCCGGCCCCGTTCCGGCCGCAGGAGGGCTCACGCGTCTTGCGCATCGCTCACGCAAGGCGAGTTTCCGTACACCCTCCTGCTCTGCCCCCTCACTTGCGGTGATCGCACTTTCGGCCCTCGCCGGAGGCGTTCGAATGCGTTGTCTTCCTGTGTTGGTACGGTTCGTGTGCGCATTCGCTTTCGCGATGCCGGCGCTGGCGACGTCGGCGCTCGCGCAGAAGCCCACCAAACTCGCGACGATGTCGGGGAAGATTCTCGCCGACTCGAGCGAACGCCCGCTCTTTGGCGCGCAGATCTCCGTGCCGGCGCTCCGCATCACCGTGACCGCCGATTCGCTTGGCAATTTTCGCTTGAGCGGCATCGAGCCCGGACGTCAGTTGATCACGGTCACGCACATGGGCTTCGCGCAGCTCAAGACATACGTCGCGTTTGCTGCGTCGGACACGGTGGACGCGGACATTCTGCTCACGCCGATTCCGGTCAATGGTGCGCAGCGTGTTGGCCGAGTGAGCGTCACTGCCGACGCCGTGGCGCCCGGTCTCGTCGACTTTGAACGTCGACGTCAGAGCGGCATCGGCGATTTCCTGACGGAAGACGTGATCCGCAAGGCGTCGCGCGGTGAGCTGACCGATGTCGTGCGCCGGATCCCGGGCATCCAGTTCTCCCGGCCACAGTCAGGGTTTGGCGCCTACGCTTCGGCCGGTCGTGGGGCCAATCGCGGACGTCCGTGTTTCGTCGCCGTCATGATCGATCGTTCATGGGTGTACGAAGGCAAGCGCAACGAACTTCCCTTCGACTTGAACAGCATTTCGCCGGACATTGTCGTCGCGATGGAGTACTACCGCGGCATGTCGTACGTCCCCGCCGAATTCGGGAAGGAACGTACGTCCTGTGGCACGTTGATCATCTGGACAAGGCAGGGGTAGCCGCGCTCACTTGGCGGTTCCTGTCGTCCTCCCCTTGTCCCACAACTTCACATCGATGATCCCCCGCGTTCAGCTCTCCCCGACCGGCCCTGAGTTTTCGCGCATCGTCTATGGCACCTGGCGGTTGCTCGACGACGCAGCGGCCGCGGAACCCGCCCCTCTCGTCGACCGGTTGCACCGGTGCGTAGACCTGGGCGTGACGACCATCGATACCGCTGAGATCTATGGCGTCTACATGGTTGAACGGGCGCTCGGCGCGGCGTTCGCGCTCGACAAATCGCTCCGTGCGAAAATGGAGGTCGTCACCAAGGCGGGGATCTATATCCCGAATGCGTTTCATCCGGAACGCAAAGTTTCGTTCTACAATGCGAACGCGGCGCGACTGATCAAGAGCACGGAGAAGTCGCTCACGCTGATGGGCATCGACCATATCGACCTGCTCCTCGTGCATCGCCCCGATTGGCTCACCAGTGCGGACGACACGGCCGAAGGGTTGAATCGGCTGATCAAGGACGGCAAGATCCGCGCGGCCGGTGTGTCGAACTACGACGTGCATCAGTTCGAACTGCTCAACTCCCGCATGGACGTACCGTTGGCCACGAACCAGATCGAGTTCAGCCTGTTGCACATGAACCCGTTGTTTGACGGGACCGCGGATCAGTGTCAGCGGCATCGTGTGCGCCCGATGGCGTGGTCGCCGCTTGGCCAGGGGCGCCTGATGCGAACCGACGACGCGGCTGCAGCGCGCGTGCAGACGGTGTGCGCCGAGCTCGCGCCCAAGTACAACGGCGCAACGGTGGATCAGCTGGCGTACGCGTGGATCATGGCGCATCCGTCGCAACCGTTGCCAATTGTAGGATCGAACAAAATTGAGCGCGTGGAAAGTGCCGTTGGTGCAGCGGAGATCGTGCTCGAGCGCGAAGACTGGTACGCGCTCTGGACCGCGGCGCAGGGACGGAACATTCCGTAGCCGCGCATGTGGTTGACCCCCCCGACGAACTGAAAACGAGTCGATATGCAGACGCTCGACGTAGCGATCGGATTGGTGTTCGTCTACCTGATGCTGAGTCTCGTGTGTACGGCGGCCAACGAGCTGCTGTCACAGTGGTTCAACTCGCGCGCGACAACGCTCAAGGCTGGTATCGACGCACTGCTCCGCAACGTCACCGATCCGATCGACACGGAAAAAGAAGCGCAGTTGGTCAAACAAGCTTTGACCGCGCACGCAGCGAAAGAGTCCGAAATCACATCGCAGGCACCGACTGAATACGCCGCGTGGAAAGTTGCTGCGCGCGTCGCCGAAGACGCGGCGCTCGTGTACGAGCAGGTGTGTGCACGTCTTCGCACCATCGAGAGCGGAATCTTTGCGCCGCTCACCAGCGCGATCCCCGAGTTGGATGGCCTGCGCCCCGACTCTGCACTCGGCGCAGCGCGTGAAATGCTCGAGAAGGCAGAGTCGATCCGCGCACAGGCCGCCGCCGCGCTCGATGCGGTGCGCCCGGGTGCAACGTCGATGCTGGAAACGCTGCGTGGCGCAGCGGCGCGAAACGACGCGCTCCTCAAGCTCGCGACGCTCTACGATCATCCGCTCGTTGCAGGATTGAGTCAGTTGCCTTGGCGACTGTTTCCCTGGGATGTGAAGGTGCGGATTCCATCGTACATCCCGACGCAGACGTTCACGCACGCCCTGATCGACACGATCGCGCCGGCGAGCAGTGGGTCGCCGACGCCGCTGCTCGAGGTGCGTCGCGCACTCGCATACCTCCCCGAGCATGTGGGGCGACCGCTGCTGTTGTCGTTGAACGAAGCGCAGGGTGACCTCGAGAAGTTCCGCGCGAGCGTTTCCCTGTGGTACGACAATACGATGGAACGCGTCTCGGGGCTGTACAAGCGCAAGACCAAGCTGACGGTGCTGATGTTTGCGGCAATCATCGCCCTCTTCACGAATGCGGATACGGTCGCAATCGTACGCGCGCTGTCGTCGAACAAGTCGCTGCGAGACGCAATCGTGGCTCAGGCTGAAGTGACGGTGCAATCGCGCAACGAAGCTGCTGCACAACCGACCACGACGCCGCCGCTCAGTGACAGCGCCAGGGCCGCCGCAATCACCAAGTCGATCTCCGACCTGAAAGCGCTTGGCATTCCGCTTGGTTACCTGCCACTCGACAGCGCGACCAAGGCGACAATAGCGCAGGCACCGTTTTTCGGATCGCCATCGAAAATCGGCATGTACATCGAGCTGTATTGGCCGCAGCTGCGCAAAGCCTGGATTGGGTTGTTGCTGACGACACTTGCACTGTCGCTCGGTGCGCCGTTCTGGTTCGACATTCTGAACAAGGTCGTGAACGTGCGTGCGGTTGGTCGCAATCCAGCGGAGAACGCGAAGGCAGCGGCACGGCCGGCCGCGAAGTGAAATCGATGCTGAATTGAGGGCCGCCTTCACGCAGCGACGGTCTTCACCCAACGACAGCGGACATTCGTCTTGCTGGTGGCCTTCACCGTGGCCATTATTTCGCTCGGCGATACGTCCCTCGGTGCGCGACCGACAGCGTCTCAAGCGCAGGTAGTATGCAGAACGTGCTCGGCCGGACTTTGGCCGAACGATACGAGATCCAGCGAGAAGTTGGCCGCGGTGGCATGGCCACCGTCTACGCCGCCACCGACCTGCAGACGAGCGGCATCGTCGCTGTAAAGGTCATGCGTGCCGACCTTGTCGCTTCGCTTGGTGGCGGCCGCTTCGCGCGCGAGATGCACATCACCGCGCAGCTCAGGCACCCCGGGATCGTGCCGCTGCTTGATACCGGTGAGGTGGGTGGCGTCCCCTTTTACACGATGCCGTTCATCGAAGGCGAGACGCTGGCGCAGCGTCTCCTCCGCGAGAAGCAGCTTGGACTTGAGACGTCGCTGCAGATCATGCGTGAGCTGCTCGACGCGCTTCAGCACGCGCACGATGCAGGCATTCTGCACCGTGATATCAAGCCGGCGAACATTCTGCTCGCGGGTGGGCGCGCACTGCTTGCAGACTTTGGCGTGGCGCGTGCGCTGGATAGCCGCAACGGCGAGCGGCTGACTGATTCCGGACTCGCGGTCGGCACGCTCGAGTACATGAGCCCCGAGCAAGGTTCGGCAGACTCCATCGATCAACGCAGCGACATCTATTCGCTTGGCTGCGTGTTGTACGAAATGCTGTCCGGTGCGCCGCCATTCACCGGACCATCGGCGCAAGCGATCATCGCGCGTCATGCGCGCGACCCGATGCCGAGTATCCGCACCGTGCGTCCCACGGTGAGTCGCAAACTCGATGCGATTGTTGCGAAGGCGTTGGCCAAGGTGCCGGCCGATCGGTTCGCGACCGCACGCGAATTTCAGCAGGCGCTCTCCGACCCCGCGCTGCTGGAGGACGTGCCCGTCGTTCCAACCAAGCCACGACGCTGGCCTGTCGTTGCGGGTGTTGCCGTCGCCGCACTTGTAACGATCGTCGCTGTGATGTCGCGCGATCGGATGGGGCCCGCACTGCAGCCAAACCGTGTGGTCGGCTTTCCCTTCGTAACGCCGGCGATAGTTGGCCAGAGCAAGACGGCGGGTGAAGATGTTGCGACGCTGATTGGCAGTGCGATCGATCGCCGTGCCGCGTTGCGTTGGGTGGATGGCTGGCGCGCGCTCGACGCGAGTGAACGTTCGACGGAGGGTGGTGTGAGTGCCCGCAGCATGCGTCGCATCGCGCGCGCGGAAGGTGCGGCCTGGTATCTCACCGGTCGCATCGTCACGCGTGGTGACTCGGTCGATGTGCTCGTTGAACTCGTTGACGTCGCCACGGACTCCGTTGCCGTACGTCCGCGTGCGAGTGGACTTGCGACGGATCTTTGGCGCGTTGCGATCCGGTCGGTGAATCAGGTGTTGCCGGTGCTGGTGCCAGGGAGTGATGGGAAAGATCTCGAAGCGGCGTGGGGTGATCGTGATCCTGGCGCTGTCGCGAGCTTTCTCGCTGGTGAAGCGGCGTTTCGGCGCGCGCGCCCAAGCGAAGCTCTCGAACACTTTCGCGACGCCGTAAAGTTGGATAGTGGTTTTGCACTCGCGGCGGTGCGTGGCGCGCAGGCCGCGACCGCAGAGCACCGTCCGAGTGAAGCACGATTGCTTGTACAACGCGCCGTCGCATCGCCGTTGCCACCGCAGTACGTCGAGTTCACGAAGGGATACATCGCGTACTTGAATGGCGACGCGGATTCCGCTGTCGCTGCGTTTCGTCGTGCGATCAAGATCGACCGTGACCTCACTGCTGCGTGGGCACAACTGGGCGAGACGTACATTCACCTTGTGCAGCTCGACGCTGAACCCGAAGAGGCAGCCGACGCCGCTTTTGCGGAAGCGCGCAAACTCGATCCGACGGCGACGCATCTTCTGATGCATCCGATCGAGATTGCGTGGCGTCGTGGTGATGGTGCGACTGCGGCACCGATGGTTGAACGCTTTCTCGCCGCGCATCCGGATTCCACGCAAGCCGCCGAGATTCGTCTTGTCGATGCGTGTGGTCGTGGTGGAGCGAAGGCAGTCGATTGGCCGAAGGAGGTGCGCACGAACGCGCAGGCGGTGTTGTCGAGCGCCGTGGTACTCGGTGCCCATGGTGCGCAACCTGCATGCACTGCCGCCGCGTTTGGCGCAGTGCTCGATATGGACTCGGCGACCGCCGCCGCGCCTGGAGCGCTTGCGGCGCGACAGTCAGCACTTGTTGGCGAACTCGCGACCCTCGTGGCCATGGATCGCGTCGACAGCGCGCGCGCCCGTATCGCCGCATCGGTCGCTCGCGGAGACGGTGGTGCGTCGCTGTTCATGTACGCGTCGTCGGTGTTGCCCGCGTTCGCCGACTTGGCGAAGCCCGTTGCCGAACGCGACTCAGTGCGATTTGGCGCTGACATGGCCGGCTGCACATCCAACGAACGCTGCTGGATTCTTGGCGTGTACTACGCATCGCTCGGCCGCGCTCTGCAACCCGCAACCGTCGCGCGCGTGCTCGCCTCACGCGTCGCTACCGACACCACGGGTGAGGCGACGATTTACGCGGAAGCGGCGCATGCGCGCGCGCTGCTCGCGGCGGGCGACTCTGCCGGTGCACGCGATGCCTTGCGCGGACTACTGCGACGTCCATTTGCGCCCGGTGGTTTGCTGACGTGGAATCCGATCGGTGGATTCGGTGCCGAGCGGCTGTTGCTTGCGACGTTGCTGATGGCCCATGGTGACCCCGCGGAGGCGCGCACGGTCGCGGCGAGTCTGGATGCAGCCGCCCCCACGATATTCCCGTTGTTCCTCAGACCAAGCCTCGAGTTGCGCGTGCGCGCGGCGCAGGCACTCGGCGACGTGCAGGACGTTGCCCGACTGCGCGCACGACTCGCGCGATTGTCTGCGCCACGCACCGCCGCCAGCATCAAACCGTAGATTTCCACACCACGACTTTCCACTCCAACGCCGGAGCAACGATGAGCAACGCACCCGACCCACAGCCCAAGCCTGTCGCCGCAGTTGATCGTGATCCGCAGCCGCTTCCGGTTGCCGCCGTCGATCGTGATCCGCAGCCGCTTCCGGTTGCCGCCGTCGATCGTGACCCGCAGCCGCTGCCCGTTGCCGCCGTCGATCGTGACCCGCAGCCCAAGCCCGTC
>JBKJTE010000140.1:0-8732 GCA_046590495.1 Gemmatimonas sp.
TGACACCAAGTCCCACCCCGTCGCGTAGTATTCTTCACACATATGAACGCCATCTTGCTCGAAAGCGTCCTCTTCATCGCTCTGCTCGCGGTGGTGGGCGCTTTTGTACTGAAGGCCTTTGGCATTTCGCCGTTCGGGACGCGGATCAAACAAGCCGCGAACCGTCGTCGGATCGACAAGCAGGCCGACCTGACATGCCCCGTCCACGGTTTGCAGCGCGAGACCGATCTCGTGCGCCTGGCGACGGGTGAAGCACTGTGTCCACACTGTTATCGGGAGGCCGTCCATGGCCACGTCGATTGATTCTACGCTTGAAGGACTCCGCAGTTCGATGCGCAATTCCATGTCCGGCATGACCGGCGGTGGCGGATTGGAGGGCGGTGACGGAGGCGGCAAAGGCGGCCGCACGTTGGGTCGGCTCGCCGTCGTTGCCTTGGTGCTGCTGGTTGGAGTCATGATCTCGAAAAGCATGGTCGCGTACATCGAACCGGGGCACGTCGGTATCGTGATTCATCGCGGCGGTGGCGGTGTCGACCCGACGCCGTTGGGGCCTGGCTTTCATGTGCGCAATCCGCTCATGACGCAGATCAGCGAGTACCCGACGTTCATGCAGACACTCGTGTTGACGCAGTCGACTACGGAAGGGTCGGTCAACAACGACGAGATCAACGTCAACTCGGTCGAAGGCCAGCCACTCTCGCTCGATATTTCGATGTCGTTCGAACTGCTTCCCGACAAGGTGCCGGCGTTGTACTCGACGTTCCGCACCGACGTGCAGACGATTCAGCACGGCTTCATCAAGCAGGCGATTCGTCAGTCGTTGCAGGAAGTGGTTGGCAACGAAGAGATCGCGCAGATCCTCGGTCCGAAGAAAGCTGAAGTGGTGAGTCGTACGCAGGCGCTGTTGCAGAAGCGACTCGATCCCTACGGCATCGAAGTGAAGCAGTTCACGCTCAACGAATTCCGCGCACCCAAAGCGGTCATGGACGCCATCTCGCTCAAGAACGTCATGCAGCAACAAGCGTTGACGGCGCAGAACGAATTGCAGAAGAACACGTTCCAGGCGCAGGGTGACAGCATCAAGGCCGCCGGTCGTGCGAAGGCGATTCTCACCGAAGCCGAAGCGCAGGCCAAGGCCAACGAACTGCTGTCGCGCAGCATTACGGGATCACTGGTTCAGTACGAAATGGCCAAGCGTTGGAACGGACAGATGCCGCAGGTAACTGGTGGCGCGATGCCGATGCTGCAGTTGCCCGGCGCATCCAAGCCCGAGTAACAGGCGTGCCAATGGTCGATTTCGACACCCTGCCGGCAGCGGCACGGGTGTGGGTGTTCGGAGCTGCCGCACCTGTCACGGGTGCGGCGCGTGAGGAGTTGCTGCGCGAGGTGGACGGTCACCTCGCGCAGTGGCGTGCGCATGGGATGCCACTCGTCTGCGCGCGTGACTGGAAAGACGATCGCTTTCTGGCCATCGGTGTCGACGAAGCAGCGACAGGCGCATCCGGCTGTTCCATCGACGGGATGTTTCGCGTGCTTGCCGCTCTCGAATCACAACTCGGCACGACGCTCACTGGTGGCAACACACTGTTCTGGCGTGATGCGTCGGGCCAGGTCGTTGCAGCCGACCGGCCGTCGTTTCGGGCGGCGAATGCGACAGGCGCGATCACTGCGGACACGCACGTCTTTGATTTGACGGTGCCGAGTGTCGGCGAATGGCGTACGCATTTCGAGAGACCGGCGCGCGACAGCTGGCATTCGCGATTGCTCAAGTAGCAGCCGCGGATTACGCGAACTGCGCGAGCAAACAGCGGCCACGAATTACACGAATTACACGAATAAAAAAACGGGCGAGTCTGCATCACACAGATCCGCCCGTTTCTTTTTTACTCTTCTGTTTGTTCGTTGCTCGTCGTTCTCTGTTGTTTGGTTCTTTTGTTGTTTGGTTCTTTGGTTCTTTTTGCTTTTGTTCGTTTGCTGTTATTCGCGTAATTCGCGTAATTCGTGGCCGCTGTTCAGTACCCTACATCACCGACCCACGCAGGTCCTGCAACGCCTTCTTGAGCAGGTCAAACTTCTTCGGGTCGCACGAGCGGTCGGCATCGATCGACGCACTCAGCTTGTTCAGGGCGTCGCTGCGCATGGCGCCCGATGCTTTTTCGGCCGCCGAGATCTGTGCGCGGATTTCGCTGATGCGCGGTGCTGCGACACAGCCTTTACGCTCGATCTGGTCGGTGTATGCCTTGGCGAGGGCGAAGCTGGGCGGCCATGCGATCTTGGGCTGACCCTGCGCGTTCAGGTATGCCCACTTCACCGTCTTTGCCGCATCGATTTCGTTCTGCGAGATGTACTGGCTTGGTATGAGTTCGGCGACGTCCAGACCACGCGCGATTTCAGAGCTGACGATCGCGCCGTTGTACCAGTACACCGACCACGAGCCGCCCATCTGCATGCGCGTCGAGTCGACCGGGCCGCGGTCGAACGAGGCGATTTCCTTCGGCGCCTTGGCGTCCGTCCAGTCGAACACCGAGATACCGCCCTGATACCAGGCCTGCACCATGATGTCGCGACCCGGGATCGGAATCAGCGAGCCGTTGTGCGCGACACAGTTTTCGTTCGCTGACTGATACGACGGGAGCTTGTAATAGCTCTGGAATTTCAGCTTCTTGTTTTCGATCGTGAAGATCGCGTCGGCACCCCACTCCGGCTTGTCGCCGGCGCGGCACTTGGGCGAACCACCACCGCCCCACTCGTCGGAAAAGAGCAGCTTGGTGCCGTCGTTGTTGAACGTTGCGGAATGCCAGTACGCAAAGTTGGAATCGGCGACGGCATCGAGACGCACCGGGTTCACTGGATCGCTGATGTCGAGCAGCAGACCATGTCCTTCACACGCGCCACCGGCCAGACCAAGCGCTGGATACACCGTGATGTCGTGGCACTGCGAACGATCGTTCATCGCGCCATTCGGATTCGCCGCAGGAGCAACGGCCCCGGCAAACATGCGATTCACGTACCCCTGCGCACCGGCGCGGAGGGTGGCGCTGTCAGCGGCGGTCGGTACGCCGGTGCCACCACGGGCCTTCACGATGCTGTCGAGCATTGGACGCATCACCTGGGCTGGCATTACCATGTCGAGCCCTGACTGCGGATTCTTCACAACCACGCCACCATGTGCGCGCGCGTCGGCCACTTGCTTGGCCGCTGCGTCCTTGTCGGCGTCCGACGGTCCGTGCGCGGGATTCTGCTTGAGACCCGCGAAGATATTTGCGCGACCGACAACGGCCGCCTTGCTCGGCTCGGCCAACGGAACCTTGATGATTTCAATGCGCAGGCGCGACGAGTTCGGATCGTCACCCGCCAGACTGCCCGCGCAACCGGCGAGCTCATTCGGCGAACGGATACCCGCAGAACCCGAGACGTAGATGTAGAGGTTGTTCTTGTCCTTCGGATCTTCAAGCACCGTGTGGGTGTGCGATCCACGGCAGGTCTGCACGTTGGCGACCAGCTTGGGAGTCTTGATGTCCGAGATGTCGAAGATGCGCACGCCACGCATGCGCTGCTTGCTGACCGTATCCGGGACGCCACCAGGCATGCAATCGACGCGACCATTGTTCGCTTCGACCGACATGAACATCAGGTTCCTGAAGACGGAGACGTCGTTCTGCGATGCGGGGCAGACGTACGACGTGACCAGCACCGGCTTGCTGGGATTGGAGATGTCCCAGATCACCGGGCCGTTGTAGTTGCCCTGAATGGCGTAGTTGCCAAGGAAGGCGAGGTCCGAGTTGGTGATCCCGGCAAAGCCGTTTGGCGACGCAGCGGTCGCGGTCAACTTCATGTTCGACGACGCTTCGCCCGCGTTGTACAAACCGGCCTTGAGGCCGACGCGAGCATCGGTGGCCGGATTGGTCTTCGGCTCGGGTTGCATCTTGGGCTTGGCGGCGGCGCATGCAGATAAGGCGACGATCGCGGCCACGACAGCGACGTTGACGGCAATTGAGCGCGGGTGACGTCGCGAACCGCGAGGACTCGGTGGAATGGAGGGCATGACGGGTTCTCTGGTTTGGCAGGGGGGAACGACAACAACAGGGCGGATCAGCTCGAAGGCGGTGTGAATCCCATCTCGAGCATCATGGAAAACATCCGACGGATTTCGGTGGACTGGTCCACCTCGACATCCGACGCAAACTTGAAAACAGTTTCATCCTGCCCGGCGCCACTCGACGAGAACAGCGTCCGCACCATGGACACCGCGCCCCGGTGGTGCTGGATCATGTAGGTCAGGAAAAGACGGTCGAATTCCGACCCGCGCGCGCCATCGAGCTCTTTGAGCTGAGCGTCGGTGAGCATCCCGGGCATACTGGGCATCGCACCCATCCCCGGCATCGATGCCATGGACGACATGTCGTGGCCGGCCATGGCGTGGGCCATTGCGCCCATCGTCACGGTCCCGGTCGAGTCCACGCTCGGCGCCGGCTGGTTCCGGTCACCCAGCCAGGTCCGCATGATCAGAATCTCGTCGGTCTGCGCATTGATGATGCGCGCGGTGAGCCGCTGAACGGCCGGGCTGGCTTGATGGGACGGCGCCCAACGCGAGATCGAGACGGCCTGGGCATGGTGGTGAATCATGCCGTTCATGAAATCGATATCGGCCCTGGTATACGGATAGCGAAGGCTATCGGCACGGGCGCGGGCCATCGCCGCCTCGGGGCCCATGGCAAACCCAGGTCCGGAGGATTTGTGCGAAGCACAGCCGGAAACGCCGGCAAACAGGACGAAAAGCGCGGCTTTTTTCAAGACAAATGGACGGGTGTGCATACGTCAGATCCGATCACGCGGTTAGACACCGGAGAGGCCTCCAGCGTTCACCGATCAATCTACTTGCGCCGCCGCCCGATCACCGAGCAGCGAATCACACGAAAGCCGCCACAGGTCGTCCGAGTGCTGGACGGACTCGACTCATGGTGACGGAAGAGGCGACGTAGTCCCGCACAACGGGCTTCAACTCAACCACTCGTCGAGATGCTCTCGCACAAACGCGTCGTCGTTGAGCTCGGGGAATCGAATGGCGAGTCGTTCGATCAACTCCGCCTGCCCGGGCGACAGCTGCTCATGGATATCGAACGTCCACGTACCCCGCACGAGCCCCTGACGACGCAGCACTTCGAGAATACCCGGCAGACAACCGGTGTAGCCGTTCGCTGAATCAAAGATCGCCGCGTTCGCCATCGTCAGTGCCGCACCGCGCGTCAGCCAATCGCTGGGCAATTGTTCGCTCGCCGCCGCGTGCCACGCACGGATTTCGTCGAGCATCGCGACAGCGTTGCGCGTCCACACCGCCCACTGACCAAGCAGTCCGCCGACAAAGTGACGCGTGCTTGCACGACCACCAGTCAGCACCGGCACGCGCGTGACCAGATCGCTGACAATCGCATCGTCGTTGCCGGTGTAGAGCGCGATGTCGTCACGCCCCGCATCGGCAATCGCGCGAACTACATCGAGCGTCGCATAGCGATCGAATGGCGCAACCTTGATTGCAACGACGTTCGCAATCTCGGCAAACTCGCGCCAGAACGTGTACGATAGCCGGCGCCCACCTACTGCCGGTTGCAGATAAAAGCCAAAGAGCGGAATCACTTCCGCAACACGACGGCAGTGCGCGATGATCGCGGCATCGTCTGCATCACGCCACGCACCAAGCGAAAGCAGCCCGCAGTGATACCCAAGCGTGCGCGCAATACCCGCCTCCTTCACCGCGTTCGCCGTATCACCAACAAGACCCGCAACACGGACGAACGGTCGGGGCTTTCCCGCGGCGCCACCACCAACAGCAGTTATGCGAGTGTTCGCCGTATTCGCGTGATTCGTGGCCGCCGTCAGTGCCTCCGTCGCCGTCTCCGCCGCGAGTTCCAGCACCGGCTTGTACAAGCCGATCTTCGCATCGTGAATGGGAAAGCCCGTCGTGTGCACACCGACCGCCATCCCACCTGCGCCAGCCGCGACGTAATACCGCGTCAATGCACGCTGATGCTTTTCGTCGACCGCACGCGTTGGCGTGAGTGCCAGCGGATGCGCGGGTATGACGAGGCCGGATGCGAGCTGCTGTCGCACATTGAAGTGGCCACCGGCATCAGTACTTGCCATCTCGCACCTCGAACTTGGTGGCCCGGCCGAGTATGCGGCCGTTGGCCTGAATCCACGCGACGGCCCATGCACACAGCGTGTCCAGCGGCAATGAAGTGTACGGCAAACGCTGCGAGAGTTGCTCGACGTTGGCGATCAGCGCATCGTCGCGCTCTTCACCTTCAAACGCTGGATGAACACCGGCCACGCGTGCAACACGATCCGCGATTTCGCGCACCGACACGATCGGACCAGTAGCGTTGAGTGCGACCGCAGGTGAACCGGTAATCGTGAGTGCCCGGAGTGCGAGTCGACTGGCATCACCTTGCCAGATCACGTTCGCATAGCCGTTTGCGAGTTGGATCGGTTCACCGCGCAGTACTTTGAGTGCGATATCGGTGACGACACCATACCGCAGATCGCATGCATAAAAGAGCCGATAAAGCAGCAGCTCCGAGTGGGTGCGACGCGCCACCGACTCGAAGACGCGTTCACGGCCGATACACGACGCAGCGTATTCCCCATCGGCCGCAAGTGCATCGCTCTCGCGCGAGCCTCCGAGCGCGATAGGCGAGCGCGCGTACACATTTCCCGTCGAAAAACAGACGATACGCGTGCCGGCGTATCGTTCCGCGGCATGCACCGAAGCGACGACATTCTGCGTCCACGTGCCAACCGGATCGCCAGTCGTGCCAAACTTCTGACCGGCAAGCCAGAGCACGTTCGATGCGAGTGGCAATTGCTCAACGGCACGGGGGTCGGCGAGATCGGCGCGAATTACGTCCACGCCAATGGCTTCAAGTGATGCTGCGGCGTCAGGGTCGCTGAAACGCGAGACGGCGATCACCCGACGTGGCGATCCTGCGAGTGCACGTCGCGCCATGCGTGCGACGGTCGGCCCCATCTTGCCGCCGGCGCCGAGTACGATGATGTCGCCTTCGAGCGACTCGAGCGCCGCGATCGTTTCTTCGTCGGGCGCTGCGAGTCGTGCGTCGAGGGACGCTTCGTCAGGTGGGGCTGATCGCGTCGGCTGCATCGACCCTGAGCCCAAGTTCCGCGGCCAGTGCGCGCCGTCCTTCCTCGATGCGTTCACGCGTGCGTTGCTTGAGCGTCTGCAGGTCGGCGAGCGTCAAACCGGACGTCTCGATCGGCTCGAGTGCCTGCGCGATTGCACGGGCGGGAAGAAACTGAAACGACCCCTTGGCCATCGCGCGGCGAGTGCCGGCAACGGCGATCGGAAGAATCGGCGCACCTGCTTCGATCGCCAGGCGAAATGCGCCGTCCTTGAACGGAAGCATTTCCCATTCATGCGACCGGGTGCCTTCAGGGAAAATCATGATCGATACTTTCTTGGCGAGACGATCACGACACTGACGGATTGCATCGACCGCAGATTCTCGTTTGCCTCGAATGAGTCTGATGTCGCCGGCCATCTGCATCATCCAACCCATGCACGGGATCTTGAACACCGTGTCCTTGCTCAGCCACTTCATTTCCCACGGGAAGCAGCTGATCAGGAAGATGTCCGCGTACGACTCGTGATTGGCGACGACCACGTACGGTCGACGCGGGTCAGCAAGTGTGCCGCGCGTGCGAAAGCGCCACAGCCCGTTGAGTCTGAGCGCAGCCACGCCAACAAGTCGGAACGCCCGTCCTGCGGCGTAGCGGCCCGGATCGAAGGGCGCCGTGCAGGCGTACACGATCGCCACGATCGGCGTGCCGATGATGACGACCAGAACGGTCTCCGTCCACGCCCAGGCATTGAGCAGCCAGCGCATCAGCCGACGACGGGCTTGATCTCCGCCGCTGCCGCTGCGTCCTGGGCAACGCGCGCAGCGTCAGCGCCGACAAATCCGATCGACTTGTGCGTGCCGTCGCAGAACGGCTTCACCGCCGACGCGCCGCAGCGGCAGAGCGACATCGGCTTCCCTTCGGCAGAGCGTGGCGGAATGACATTCCCTTCGTGGTCGACCAGCGTCACCATCGATACCTGATCGGCGGCGATGACGAGCGGGCCGTTATTGCGAACTGTGATCGTGACGGTCATGTGTTGAATCAGAGGTGTGCGTGGCCGCGGGTGCAGCAAGGGGAGAGGCCGCGTGTGAAGAAACGTCGACTGATTGCGAGTCGTTGGCGTGGCGCTTGAGCCGCGCGATCATGGCCATGAGCCCAGACTCGCGGGCGCCAAGCCCGATATCCTGCATCAGTATGCGAACAAAATCAGAAGGCAACGCCAGCGTGACCGCAGGCGGTTGATCGTTGACTGCGGCAAAGGTGATCGCGAGTACGGCAGCAATCGTCGGCGATTGTCGCGCGTTGACATCAGCGAAGAAATGAAGCGTGCCGTCGGCGTTTCGCTCGGGGAACAGGTCCACGCGCGTCTGGCATTCCGGCACCGAAAACGCCGCGCGATCCAACTCGGCGAGACGGGCAGGGATGGGCTCGAGCTTTTTCGACCAGGCCAGCAGTGCCTGCATCTTCTCCTCGCGACCGAGCAAGCGGAACTGGCGCAGTGTACGCGCCAGCGACGGTGGAAGCTCAGCAGCGGGCAATTCGGAGTGGCTCTCAGACATGGGCGAAGTGAATCCGCCTCCCCACGGCCGGTCAAGCGC
>JBKJTE010000103.1:0-19178 GCA_046590495.1 Gemmatimonas sp.
CCCGCCGAAACGAGCGTCGCGTCGTTTTTGCTGAAACCCGCCGTGTTGACCAGAAATTTCTGCGCGTATGTGGTGAACGTGTAGAACGCGACCGTACCGCCGGCGGTGAGTCCGATAACCGTGGCGACGGCGCGTGGATGTGCGAGCAGACCGCGCAGCGACGATGCGTGCTGCTGCGTGGGCGATGTCACTTTGTTGAAGGCGGTCGTTTCTTGCAGACCGCGGCGCAACTTGATGGCGACGAGCGCGCACATGGCACCCACCACGAACGGGATGCGCCAGCCCCACGATTCCAGCTGTTGCGCATCGAGCACGCGTTGCAGCAACAGCAGCACGCCCAGGGCGAGTAGCTGCCCCATGATGAGTGTTACATACTGAAAGCTGGACCAGAAGCCGCGATGCTTCTGGCCGGCCATCTCGCTCAAATACGTCGCGCTGGCGCCGTACTCACCGCCGACGCTGACGCCCTGAAGCATCCGTGCGATGACGAGCAGTGTCGGCGCGAGTACGCCGATCGATGCATACGACGGTGTGATCGCGATCAGCAGCGAACCCCCGCACATGAGCAGCACGGAGGTGGTGAGCGCGTTGCGGCGGCCGTGTCGATCGGCATAGCGACCCATGAGCCAACCGCCGACCGGGCGCATCAGGAACCCAACGGCGAAGACGGCGGCGGCATTGAGCAGCTGTGCCGTCTGATTGGCTGGCGGGAAGAACGATTTGGCGAAGTAGAGCGAGAACGCGGAGTAGACGTACCAATCGTACCACTCGACGAGATTGCCGACGGAACCGCCGACGATGGAACGCAAACGGTGAGCTGCGGTAGGCGTAGTGGTCGATACCATGACGAATTGAGTCGAAGGACGCGTTGCGACTGCCGTCGCGGTGGTGACAACAGTAGCATTCACGGCGTGGCGATGCTTGCCGCGCATTCCCTCCCGGAGAGCTCCCGTTGGTGCTTCGTCTTATCGCGCTGTTCAAGTTCAGTCAAGCACTGACACTCATTGGCGTTGCTCTGGCCGCGTTTCAATTGCTTCGGCCGGAATTCGCGGTCCTGGTGCAGAATTGGGTCGACACGTTGCCGATCGCGACCGAGCAGACCGCCGTCGAGCATTTTGTTGGCTGGGCGACAGGACTTGCACCACATCAGGTGATCGGAATCGGCGTTGGAGCGTTGCTGTACGCGTTCCTCTTTCTTGTGGAAGGCGTTGGCTTGTGGCGGAAGAAACCATGGGCCGAATGGCTCACTGTCATTGCCACCGGTTTGCCGATCCCACTCGAGATCTTTGAGGTGTGGCGCCACGTGTCCGTGCTGCGCGTCGCGGCGCTTGTACTCAACGTCGTAGTGGTGGCGCTGCTGACCTGGCATCTGCGTCAGAAACAGGCGCGGCCCGCGAGCCCTCGCAGGCTCACGGAACGATGAGCGCCTTTACGACATCACGGTTGGCAACGGCGGCCAGCGCGTCGTTGGCCTGATCGAGTGGGTAGCGCGCAGTGACGGCGTCGAGCCAAGGGAGTGCCGCGCCTTGATGTGCGAGCAGTTGCAGCGCGCGGTGAAAATGGGAGTAGTCGCATCCCCAGCAGCCGCGAATTTCAACGTGTTTGCGATTGATCTGAATGTGCGGATTGATGATTGTGTCGCCGGCATTCGTATACTGGCCGGCAACTACAACGACACCGCCGTCGCGCACGAGATCGAGCGCCTGCGAAACGGCGTCGGGCACGCCTGCGACTTCGATCACGACGTCAACCGGGCGTCCACCGTTCGCGGCGCGTGCGGCGGCCGCGCGCGCCGCGGGGGGAATCTCGAGCGGAATGACATGCGTCGCACCCATCCGCAGCGCAAAATCCAATCGCGCAGCCGGCGCGCCAACGGCGATGACGGGATACGCGCCCGAGAGCGCAGCGAGCGCGATTGCCGCTTGTCCGACGGGGCCGACGCCAAGCACCGCGACTGACGTCCCAAGTCGCACGTTTCCGCGTTCCACGGCGTGCATGGCAGTGACAAGTCCGCACCCGCCCGCGATGAACCGCGCTGGATCAACACCGTCCGGAATGCGGAGAATCCTGACGCCCGGCTTCATCCAGATGTGGTCGGCCCACCCACCAAGTGGCCCATCGTTCACGCCATAGGTGATGCCATACACCTTGCGATGCGGACAACGGGTGGACTGTCTTGTGACGAGGCATTCGTAACACGCACCGCACGTCTCATGGACATCGAGAAAGGTGACCAGATCGCCTTCACGAAACGCAACGCCGTCGATGTCAGTGACGGTACCGTGAATCGCCGTGAGGTGTCCGACCGAGACATGACCGGGAATGATCGGATACGGCACGCCCGCAAGTCTCCCATGATGCAGATGCACGTCGGTGCCGCACACTTCGGAGTAGAGTGTGCGCAACATCGCGCTGCCGGGAACGAGCGTTGGCCACGGCAACTCTTCGACCGTGATCGGTGCGTGGGGCGCGCGCATCACGGCCGCGCGCACGATGGAGGATGTCATGAGGGAGGTGGGCGCGTTCGTGGTGTGGCGGCCAAGCGGCCTTGACTACGGGGTCGGGCCGGGGAGTTGCGTGATCTCAACGCTGCTGAGCAGTGCGCGACCGGTGATGCGCACAATCGAGAGTGGCCGCGCTGTGATCGCCGCGTTGAATGGCCCGGCACGCGGGCGTTCAGCGGCATCGAGATCGAATGAGCCGAGCAGTGCGACACCCTCGTTCTCGACGGTGATGCCTGACGGGAGAAAGATCTCGACGTTGCCCATCGTCGACTTGATGGCAATCTCAGTCACGCCGGGCGCGAAGTGAGAGCGCGACAGGTCGAGCTCCACGTTGCCGGCAAAGACGCGAATGTCGAGTCGACGGGGCATCTCGGCGAAGCCGGTGCGTTCGACGTTGCTGAACATGGACGAGATACGTCGCCGATCAGTGCCGCTGGTTTTTGCGAGACTGTTCGTCGCACCGTTGTCCGCCGCCGCAGTGGGGAGATCCTGCGTCAGCGCAACAAGCTCCGCCCGCTCCGATGCACGATAGACCGCTTCCACCCGGCGCTCAAACTCCTCGACCGCGATGACGTCCTGTGCGTAGGCGTCGGAGAGGTGAGCGATCGTACGTTGACGATCCTCGTCCGCAAGACGAACGGTCGGAAGCGGGGGACGTATATCGTCGCGCGGGGTAGCAGGCATGGGCGGCAGGTAAAAGACGGCTGCAAGTTACATTGCGGTATCCTCGTCCGCTGCCCGTTTCCGAATGAAATCCCGCCCGTTCCCGCTCACCAAACGGTACATGTTTCAAACCTCCAGGCGCTTGGTTCTGCGACGCGCGCGCGTCATGCTTTTTTTCGTCGTCGCGGGTGCTGCGCTGCAAACGATCAGTGCGCACAGCGCAGCAGCGCAAGCGACAGGCACGCGCCGCTATCGACTGGACTCAAAGACGCAACAGGCGATCAACGCGGACGCTATCGGTGGCGGCAGCCAGCAGACCCAGACCGATCGCTCGGCATTCCTCAAGATCACCGTCACCGATTCCGCGGGCGGAAAGTCGTATGCAGTCGTCATCGACTCGCTCGTCAATCGCGGCACTGATCTTCCGCCCGGCGCTGCGGCGACTTCAGACAGCGCGCGCGGAAAGGTGTTCACCGGCTTCATCGCGGCGGATGGTACGGTCGCACCGATCGCGCACCCGGCCGGCGCGGGCGCACTGGGCACAGCGGTCGGTGGGCAGCTCGACGAATTTTTCCCTCGTGCGAAAGCTGGCGCAAAGGAAGGCGAGAACTGGACGGTTTCCAGCGAACGTCCGCAGCTCGTGGTCGGCGGCCAGCTGAACATCAGGCGCACCACGGCCTACGTGGTGATGGGCACAGCAATGCGCGATGGTGTGAGTGCGCAGCGGCTCGATCTGACGTTCACCACCGCCGCAGAAGGTTCGATGCGCGTTGGTCCGGCTCCCGCCAAGGTCGATGGCACTTCGATGGGTAGCGGCTCTGCCTTTGTCAGTGCGGCCGGTGTGTACCTGGGCGGCATGCGAACAGAGAAGACAGAGCGCCGGTTGGTACTGCAGGGGGCGCCCGGGGCCGTGCTGGTCACCGCCGAGACTGCGACAACGGTCACACTGCTCAAATAGGTCGCGCGGCAGCCACACGGCTGCACGCCGAAAAGACTGCGGGCAGCGCCCGCCAGCGGGATGTGATGAGGAGGGGAATGGGAGCGGAGATCCGACAAGCGGTGGGCGGCGTAGTACTTGCGTTCGACCCTCTCAGGCCGATACGAGGCGCTCTTAGCGCACTCGGAATCATCGGGGCCTCGTGCTCAACGCTTACCGGACTTTCTCATGTCACTTCCGTTCTCCACCAGACGTTCGCTTAGCGCGTTCGCGATTGTCGTAGTCGCAGTAGGCGCGATGACCATCGCGCAGCGCGTGTATGCGTCCGACCACCAGGACACGCCCGAAGTCGAGCTGAATCCTCGCTCGGACATCAATGACGTGTACGCCTTTCCCGGCTCGAGCGCCGATCGTATCGCGCTTATCCTGACGACGTCGAGCCCGATCGCGGGCACGAATGCGTCGTTCGATCCGAATCTTCTGTACCAGCTGAAGATCGACAACAGCGGCGACGCGGTCGAAGACAAGGTCTTTCAGATCACGTTTGACGAAGGTGTTGGCGCGGCGCAGAAGTACACCGTGCGCGGCCCAGTCACACCGACTACGACCGGCACCAAGAACACGCTCATCACCACGGGCGACGTCGTCACCGGCAACGTCGGCAGCAACGCGGGTTCGGCCTCGGCGATGCAGGTGTTTGCAGGTGTGCGCGCAGATCCGTTCGTGATCGACCTCGAACAGTTTTTCAACATCATTCCGGACCGCCGTCCGTCGACCGGTCCGTTTTCCGTACAGAACGGCCCGGCAGCCGGCTCGTTCCGCTCGCCTGGTGTGGACTTCCTCAGGCCGTTCAATGCACTCGCCATCGTGATCGAGTTGCCGAAATCGATGCTGCAATCCAGCACCGCCGCCGACGCGAAGTTCGGTGTGTGGGGCACGATCAGCCGCTGATGCGCCGCAATCACTCGACTACTCACACTCCCGGAGCAACTCTCATGCGTTCCACGCTTTCTCTGCGCGCGTTCAGTCTCGCGCTCGCGCTGCCGCTCCTTGCGGCCTGCTCAGATGCCAACGACAACAACGGTGGCGTAACAGGGCCTTCAACCACCCGCACCTATTCGCAGGTTGAGCGACTCGGCAATCCGCTCGTCAGCGAAGTGTTCTTCATGAAGCGTGACCACGGGCTGGCCAACAGCACGGCTCCGGCGACCGATGTCGCGAATGGCTTTGGCGACAAGATCAAGGCGTTCACCAATGCGTTCAATCGTGGACCGACCATCGCGAACACGCTCGCGGCCGTTCTCGTTCCCGACATGCTGATGGTGTTCCCGAATCGTGCGGGCAATACGTCAGGTTGGCTCAGCTGGGCGCTCGCCAACGGTTATGGCGGACGCAATCTGAAGGACGACGTCGTTGACGCTGGTTTGACGGCGATCTTTGGCAAGCTGCTCGATGCAAACGCCACCGTGTTGCCGGGGCTCACCTCCGACAACATCAGCACAAGCGTGCGCACGTACGGCACGACGTTCCCGTATCTCGAAGCTGCACGATGATTCACTCACGGGTGATGCGTCAGGTCAGTATCGTCGCGCTGCTAGCGGCCATAGGTGGCTTGGGCGTCACCCGAGTTGTGCGGGTGTCGCGCCAAACCGCGGCGCCCGCAACCGCGACGACGACGCCGCGCGAGCCTGGTTTCTCGGAGCGGGGCGAGCGGGATGTCCAAATTCGCGTATGGCATCAGGCTCTTGATGCCGACCCGACGAGTGCCATCGCGATGGGTCAATTGGCGGCGCTGCACCTGCAGCGTGCACGCGAAGGTGGCACGTGGGATGACTATCTCAAAGCGGAAGACTTTGCCCGTCGTTCACTCGGCAAGCGGACCAACCGCAATGCGTCGACGTCGGTGACGCTGGTGTCGGTGTTGCTGGCACAGCACCGTTTCACCGAAGCGCGCGACGTCGCCGTCGATCTGGTCAAGCGCGAGTCCGACATCCCGGAGTACCGGGCAACACTTGGCGAAGTGGCGATGGAGTTGGGCGACTACGCCGTCGCGGATACGATGTTCCGCTCAGTCTGGGAGCAGCGATCGAAGCTCTCGATTGCGCCGCGTGTCGCACGGTGGCTTGAACTCACGAATCATGTGCGCGAAGCCCGCGCACTGCTCGCTACCTCACGCGACGAAGCTGTGTCCCGTCGCGAAGTCGCTAAGGAAACCAAGGCCTGGTTTCAGATGCGCGTCGGCGATCTCGAATTGCGCAACGGACATCCGCGCGCTGCAGAAGATGCATTCCGCGCCGGACTCGCGATCGAACCGGACGATCCTCGCTTGCTTGCTGCGATGGCCCGACTCGCCGATTCACGCGGTGATCACAAGGACGTGATCACGTGGGGTGAACGTGCCATCGGCTTGCAACTCGACCCGGCCACGCTCGGACTCGTTGGCGATGCGTATGCCGCACTGGGCGATTCCGTCAAGTCGAACGAGTACTTCAAGACGTTGGAAGTGGCCGTCAGCATGCAGCCCGGCGCCTATCACCGCGCCTGGAGTCTCTACCTGCTTGATCATGGCGATCGCATCAGCGAAGTGCTGACGAAGGCGCAGCAGGAACTGCGTGATCGCAAGGATATCTACGGCTACGACATCGTGGCCTGGGCGTTTGAGAAGGCAGGGCGTCACATCGAAGCGCAGGACGCCATGCGTATGGCACTGCGACTCAACACTCCCGACCCGCTGCTGGTACGTCACGCCCGCGCTATCGGCGTGAGTCCGGATGTCGCGAACCTTGCATTGAAAGCCGAGGAGTGACGGATGTCTGAATTCTGGGCGTTTTTGCAGATCGGTTTTCATCACATCGTTGCCTGGGATGCGGCCGATCACATTCTCTTTCTGCTTGCTCTCGCGGCCATTTATCGCGGTCGTGATTGGCGTGCAGCCTTGATGGTGATCAGCGCGTTCACGATCGGTCATTCGATCACGTTGCTGCTTGCCGTGACCGACGTACTGGTGCTGCCGACGCGTCTTGTTGAGTTCTTGATTCCGGTCACGATCGTTGCAACCGGCGTCGAGAATTTGCTGATGCGCGATCGCGCCGCGCACGGCACCGGCGCCAAGCATCGTCCTGTGTTTGCCGGATTGTTTGGTCTCGTGCACGGTGCGGGATTCGCGGGCTATCTCAAGAGTCTTTTCGTGGCACAGATTGCACTGCCGCTCCTGGGCTTCAACATCGGTATCGAAGCTGGGCAGCTTGTGGTGCTCGCCGTCGCAGCTGCTGTCTTCTTGTTGGTGGACAGCGTGCTGCGGCGGTTGCCCAAACGTCGACGCATCCCGGATGCGTTTCAACTTCGACTGTTGTCCGTGTCGGCGGTGATCACGGTGGTTGCGACGGGCTGGGCATGGGAGAGGTATCCGCGATGACACTCAATTTCGCTCCGGTGCTGCGCCGCGTGCGCTCGGCTCTCGTCGCGATTGCGCTCGTCGCGCCGGCGGCGCACGCGCATCCGATTCACACCACACTCACCGTCGTCACGACTGACGCGACGGGCATTTCGCTGAACATCCGTGCCTTTGCTGACGACTTTTCAGCGACGGTCGCGAAGTTTGTCGGTAAGCGTGCGCCTCGTGATTCGTCGGCGCCCGATGCCGATGTGTTACGCTATGTCCGCGCTCAGTTTGCCGTGAAAGACGCATCGGGCACGCTGGTCGAACTGAAACCGTGTGGAGTGCGTCGTGCCGCCGAGTTGTTCTGGCTCTGTTTCAAAGCCGTGTTGCCGCGTGGCGCGAGCGGCGCGTTGGTGCGGAATCAGATGCTGACTGAGTTGCACAGCGATCAGGTGAACATTGTCCAGGTCGAAGGGAAAAAGGGACGCAAAACGCTGCTCTTCACCAAGGGGAGCGCACCGTCGTCGATCGGGTCGGCCTAGGAACGACCTTGGGACCTGTGATACTGGATTGATAAGTTCAAATGCTCGCTGCTCGCGCGCAGCGCTTACATAGGCCATACTGACGGATCGTACATCGTGAGGCATATGGAGACGTCGCGCGTTTTGGAGTTGGCGCCTGAAGGGTTTGTGCTGCTTGATGGGGAGTTTCGGGTCCTCTATGTAAACGCGGCAGCGGAACGACTCATCGCGGCGCGCGCGGACGCGAATCTGGCGAGTACCGTCGGGGCGCTGGTGTGGGACGCGCTGCCGCTTTTCGTCGACGACGGATTCGAAGCGACACTGCAATGCGCAACGCTCGGCCAGACTGCGGTTTCGTTTCACGCCACGCTCGACGACGGCGCACGTCAGTTTGAATGCGTGGTGTATCCGTCGGCCGTGGGTCTGGTGGTCTGTTGTCGCGACGTCACCGTGCAGAGAGCGCGAGAGCGCGCCGACGCCGACGCGCTTCTCGAGTCCGAGCGCCAGCTCACCACCGCGCAGCGCCTCGCCGGTGTTGGTAGCTGGTCGTGGAACATCCAGACGAACGAGGTCTTCTGGTCGCAGGAGATGTTCCGTGTCCAAGGTTACGATCCAGCGACGGTGAAACCTTCGTTTGAGCTGGTGCTTGCGCTCGCGGTCGACGACGAGGCTCGCGCCTTTTTTTGGGACACGGTGCAGCGCGCACTGGGTGGCACGGACGCGTTTGACTTCGAAAAGCCAATGCGTCGCGCCGACGGTGCGATTCGTTTGTTGCACACCCGCGGTGAGGTCGAGCGCGACGCGTCCGGCGCGCCCGTGCGTATGACCGGCACGGCAGAAGACGTGACCGAACGTCGTCACGTGGAAACGTCATTGCGTCAGGCCGAGAAGGAGTTGTATCGCGCGCAGCGAATGGCGCGCATCGGCAGTTTCGTGCGATCCGCATCGACGGGGCAGCTGTGGTGGTCGCCGATGACGCGCGCGATTCTCGAGGTGCCGGATAACCAGGAGCCGTCGCTCGAACTCGCACTGTCGCGTTTCCCTCAGGGCGATGCGGCGCGCTACCTCGCGATGACTGCACGCGCGGTGGAAACGGGCGAGCCGTACGAGCTGGAAGCGGAAACCGTGATGCCGAGTGGACGTCAGGTGATCGTCCGCATTTCGGGCGAAGTCGATCGTGATGCCACGGGTCGCGCGGTCACGGTGCATGGACTACTTGCCGACATCACTCACCAACGCGAACAGGAACGGGCGCTGCGCGAAAGCGAAGAGCGGTTCCGCACACTCTGGGAAGCGTCGCCCGTCGGCATTCGCATGACGGATGCAAACGGTGTGTCGCTGTACGCGAATCCGCGGCTGCTGGAGATGTTTGACTGCAGCTTCGACGATTTCCGCACCGATCGTTGGCGCGAACGCATTCATCCCGACGATCGCCAACGTGTCGCCGCCGAAGGTCGCGATTCAATTCTGAACGTCCGCGATAAGCGTGTGGAGTATCGCATCGTTCGTCGCGACGGTCGCGTGACGTACATGCGAGCGACCATCGCCGTCATCCGCCGGCACGACGGAGTGTTTGCCGGCCACGTTGGTGCGCTTGAAGATCTCACCGAAGAAACCGAGGCCCGTCTCGAAAAGGAGCGGCTCGAACGCCAGATGCATCAGGCGCAGAAGCTCGAGTCGCTCGGCGTGCTCGCCGGCGGCATCGCACACGACTTCAATAATCTGCTCGTCGGCGTGCTGACCAACGCGAGCATGGCGTTGATGGACCTGACCCCGGAATCGCCGGCCTACGACACGGTACGCGATATCGAACGGGCAGCGCAGCGCGCGGCCGATCTCACGAGACAGCTGCTCGCTTACTCGGGGAAGGGGCGCTTCATCATCGAGCCGCTGTCGCTCTCCGAACTTGCAGTCGAGATGACGCAGCTGCTGCGCACCGTCGTGTCCAAGCGCGCGAGTTTGCAGCTCGATCTGCAGCACGATCTCCCGCTCGTGCGCGGCGATGCGACGCAGCTCCGGCAGGTCGTCATGAATCTCATCACCAACGCGTCCGATAGCCTTGGCGAAAAGAACGGTGAGATTCTGCTCCGTACGTACATGACGGAAGTGACGTCGAGCGCCCTTGGCATGGGCATGTTCGGTGGGCCGCTGCGGCCCGGGAGCTATATCGTCCTTGAAGTCGCTGACACGGGCAGCGGCATGGACGACGACACGCTGCAGCGCATCTTCGACCCGTTCTACACCACCAAATTCACCGGACGTGGACTTGGCCTCGCGGCGACGATCGGCATCGTGCGCGGCCACGACGGCGCCATCGCCGTAACCAGTACGGTCGGAAAGGGAACGAGCTTTTCGCTCTATTTCCCGGTTGGCGGGGGCGTGCGCCGAGAGGTGCCGGCAAGTACGGCGCCTGCCCTGGTCGGCTACGGCTCGATTCTCGTCGTCGACGATGACGATGGCGTGCGCGCGGTTGCCCGCTCGCTCCTCCAGCGCCAGGGATTCAACGTGGTACTGGCCGTGAATGGCAAGGAGGCCGTCGAACTCTTTGCCCAGCATCGCGACGAGGTCCGGGTGATCCTGCTGGACCTGACAATGCCGGTCATGAGCGGAGACGAAGCCCTGCAGCGCCTCCGCGCGCACGATCCGACGGTGCGAATTATCCTGATGTCGGGCTATAGTGATGTGGACGTGGAAGGCACCTTTGCGGGGGCCGGCCTGTCCGGGTTCCTGCAGAAGCCGTTTCGCGCCGAGGATGTCTATCGGGCGCTCGCGGCGGCACTGGCCGACCAGTAGAGATCCTTCGCGACTTCAGGGGTTCGCATGACGCAGGCGCACGACAGCCGCGGGCACGTCTTCGATGACGCGACCGGATCACCCTTTGCGCCGCGTGATGCCTGCGGCGTCGGCTTCATCGCTCGACAGAGCGGCGAACGCACTCACGAAGTCGTAGCGCTCGCACTCGAAGCCGCAGCACGGCTTGCACACCGCGGCGCGTCGGCCACCGATCTTTCGGCGGACGGGGCCGGTGTGCTGACGCAGATCCCGCGTCGCCTGTTCATTCTCGCCGCGTCGCGTCAGGGATTGCATTTGCCCGCCGACGCATCGCTCGCCATCGGGATGTTCTTCCTACCCACGCAGCCGGAGCTGCTGGCGCTCGCCACCCGCGTCGTCGACGAAGTGCTTGCCGCCGACGGCTTGCCGCTGCTCGGCTGGCGCGATGTGCCTGTGCGTCCTGAAGTGCTGGGCAAGTCGGCGCGCGAAGCAATGCCGCGCATCCGCCAGGTGCTGATGGGTCGCCCTGCGGGGCCGGTCGACGACGAGGCGTGGGAGCGGCAATTGTATCTCGCGCGCCGCGAAATGGAGCACCGCGCAGAAGCGCTCGGACTTGAGTCGTTCTACATCTGCTCGATGTCGTGCCGAACGCTGGTATACAAAGGTCTGTTCACGGGCGGTCAGCTCGCGGACTTCTATCCCGATCTGCGCGACCCGGCGTTCGAGTCGGCGATCGCAGTATTCCACGAGCGTTATGCCACCAACACGCTGCCGCGCTGGGAACTGGCGCAACCGTTTCGCATGCTTGGTCACAACGGTGAGATCAACACGTTGTGGGGCAATCGCAATGCGATGGCCATGCGCGCAGGGTTGCTGGATTCACCGCAGTTCGGCGACAAGGGCACGCGATTGCGCGATCCGATCCGTCCGCGTGGCAGCGATTCGGCAAGTCTCGACAACGCGCTCGAACTGCTCGTGCGCGCAGGACGTTCGCCGGTGCACGCGGCGATGATGCTCGTGCCGCAGGCGTGGGAGAAATATCCCGATGTCGAGCCGGCGGTGAAGGCATTCTACGAGTATCACCAGTGCGTGATCGAGCCGTGGGACGGACCCGCGGCGCTTGCCTACAGCGATGGCGTGCAGGTTGCGGTATCGCTCGATCGCAATGGCCTGCGCCCGTGTCGCTACAAGATCCGTGCAGACGGCATGGTCGTCGCGGGTTCGGAAGTTGGCATTGTCGATTTCGATCCGCGCGATGTTGTCGAGAGTGGCAAGCTTGGTCCTGGTGGTGTGTTGCTCGTTGACACCGCGGGACGTCGCATCGTGCGCAATCTCGCGGCGAAGCGCGAAGTTGCGACGCGTCGTCCGTATGCGCGTTGGATTTCACAGCACATGGCGACACTGCCGACACAGGATGGCGTTGAGCCGTTGATCAAGCCGAGCGCGCAGCTGCGCGCCACGCAGTTGATGTTCGGGTATGGGCACGAAGACCTGCGCCTGATTCTCGAGCCGATGGCGACCACGGCGGCGGAAGTGGTCTGGAGTATGGGCGACGATACGCCATTGGCGGTGCTGTCGCATCAGTCGCCGCCGCTCTACTCGTACATTCGCCAGCGATTCGCACAAGTGACCAACCCGCCGATCGATTCGCTACGTGAGTCGATGGTGATGTCGCTGCGCATGCATCTCGGCCAGCGCGGTTCGCCGTTGGTTGAGAAGTCGAGTTACGCACGCATGCTGCGCATCGAACATCCGGTGCTGTTGCCCGAAGAGATGGAGTTGCTACGCAATTTCCCCGGCTTCAAAGCGGTGACGCTCGATGCGACGTGGCCGGCGCGCTCGCGTCCGGAGGCACTCGAGGCTGCGCTCGATGGCCTCTGTCGTCGTGCAGAAGCCGCCGCACTCAAGGGCGCGCGACTGCTGATCATCTCCGATCGCAAGGCCGGTGCAGAGCGTGTGCCGATTCCCGCGCTACTCGCACTCGGCGCTGTACGACAGCAGTTGGTGCGCACCAGTTTGCGTGCAAAAGTCGGGTTGATTGTCGAAGCGGGTGACGTCGTCGAGCAGCATCACATCGCGTCGCTGGTAGGCTACGGCGCAGAAGCGGTGCACCCGTGGCTCGCGCTCGAGACAGTTGCGACGCTGTTCACTGAAGTCGGTCACGGACGCGGTGAAGCCGACGCGGCACGTCCGCTTCCAGCCGAAGCGCAGTCGCGCTATCGCACCGCCGTCGAGAAGGGGCTGCTCAAGATTCTCGCCAAGATGGGAATCTCGACGCTGTCGTCGTACTGTGGCGCGCAGGTGTTTGAAGCGCTCGGACTTGGTGCCGAAGTGATTGATCGCTGCTTTGCAGGTACATCGTCACCGATCGGTGGCATCGGATTCCGGGAGCTCGCGGAAGACGTGCTTGCGCGCCACCGCTCGGCGCATGGTGCCGAATCGTCGGCGAGCACGTCGCTGCCAGACGAAGGGCGTGTGCGCTTCCGCAAAGACGGGGAAACGCATGCGTGGTCGCCGCAATCAGTGCTCGCGCTGCAGCAGGCCGTCGGCAGTGCGCGCGCATCGCGAGTGACTGCGACTGGTGACGAGGCGTGGCGCACGTTCGTTGCGCGCGCGGAAGCCACGGCGCCAACGACAGTGCGCGACCTACTCGCCTTTCGTTTGGCAACGCCAGTTTCGCTTGACGAGGTGGAAGCTGTCGAGACAATTCGTGCGCGCTTTGTCGCGAGTGCAATGTCATTGGGCTCGCTCTCGCCTGAAGCACACGAAACGATTGCCATTGCGATGAATCGCATGGGTGCGCGATCGAATTCCGGCGAAGGTGGCGAAGACCCGGCGCACTATCGTGCAACGGGCCCGGATCGCTCTGATAGTCGAATCAAGCAAGTTGCTTCCGCTCGCTTTGGTGTTACGACCGAGTATCTCGTGCGCGCCGACGAGATTGAGATCAAGATCGTGCAGGGCGCCAAGCCTGGCGAAGGCGGTCAACTGCCGGCGCACAAAGTGACCGAGTTGATTGCTCGCCTGCGTCACGCGACGCCCGGCGTGCAACTCATCTCGCCACCACCACATCACGACATCTATTCGATCGAAGATCTCGCGCAGTTGGTGCTCGATCTCAAGAGCGTAAATCCGCGTGCACGCATTGGCGTGAAGCTTGTTGCGTCGGCAGGGATCGGCAACGTTGCCGCAGGAGTGGCGAAGGCGTTCGCTGACTACGTGCTCGTCGCGGGACACTCGGGCGGCACGGGCGCATCACCATTGTCGAGCATCAAGCATGCAGGTGCACCATGGGAGTTGGGGCTGGCTGAAGCGCAGCACGTGCTGGTGTCGAACGGCCTCCGCCATCGCGTCGAGGTACGAGTCGACGGTGGATTCCGCACTGGTCGCGATGTGGTGATCGCAGCGTTGCTCGGCGCTGAGTCGTATGGGTTCGGAACGGGACCGCTTGTGGCGATGGGGTGTGATATGGCGCGGCAGTGCCACCTCAATTCGTGCCCGACAGGAATCGCTACGCAGCGCCCGGAGTTGCGCGCCAAGTTCCGCGGCAACCCCGATCAGGTCGTTGCGTACTTCACGCACGTGGCGCAGCAGGTGCGCGAAATTCTCGCATCGATCGGTGCCCGCAGCATCGACGAGATCATTGGTGCCGCCGAGCGTCTGCAGCGTGCCGATCGTCCGGAAGTGCCGCGTTCGGCGATGCTCGATCTTTCATTGCTGTTGACACCGGCAATCAAGGGTGATGAGCCCCGTCGTCGCGCAGTCGAACGCAATGTGCGACGCGACGTGATGTCGCTCGACAATGCCGTGTTGCACGACGCCGCCGAAACGATTCGCGACGGCACCGCCTTTGTTGGGGAATACGCAATTCGTAATCACCATCTCGCGGTCGGTGCGCGGGTAGCGGGCGCGATCGCCGAGTTGCACGGTGACGCTGGATTGCCTGTGGGCTCGTTGACCGCGCGATTCACCGGTAGCGCAGGGCAGAGCTTTGGCGCGTTCGCGATCCGTGGAATGCGTTTTGAACTCGAGGGCGAGGCGAACGACTACGTGGGCAAGGGACTGAACGGCGCCGAGATCAGCGTGCGGCCGTTTCGTGAGGCGCGCTACGTTGGTGCGAGTCACTTGAACATGATCGTTGGCAATACTGTGCTGTATGGTGCGACGGACGGATTGCTGCTTGCGGCCGGGCAGGCGGGCGATCGGTTCGCGGTTCGCAATTCAGGCGCCTGCGCGGTCGTTGAAGGCGTCGGAAATCATGCGTGCGAATACATGACCGGCGGTGTCGTCGCAGTGCTTGGACGTGCAGGGCGCAATTTCGGCGCGGGCATGTCCAACGGGGTCGCGTATGTGCTCGACGAAGCGGGCACCTTTCCAAGTCGGTTGAATCACGAGATGGTGTTGCTCGCCGATCTCGACGGAGACGACGAGCAGTTGCTTGAGCGGCTGCTGCGCGTGCACTTCAATCGAACGGGTTCTGCACGCGCGCGTTCGATTCTCGACGGATGGGGACGCGGCATGGGGCAGTGGCGGAAGGTGAAGCCTCGCGGTGCGCCCGAGCCGGTTGACGTGATTCGTCAGCTGTGGACGACGCGGTTGCAATCGTTGCTGGAGACGGATGGTGGTGCGGGGGCAGGGCTGGTCGCGCAGCGGGGATAGTTACGCGCGAGTCGGAGCTGGGAACTGCGAGCAGCAACAGCGAACTGCGAGCAGCAACAGCGAACTGCGGGCAGCAACAGCGAACTGCAGTACACGGAGAACAGCACGAGAAAAGCAACGGAGAGAACAGCAGGAGAGCACTTGTCCGCCGCCCTGCCACGCGTCCCAAGCTCGTCGCGGCGAGGTACCCAAAATCTCTCGCTGTTGCTTTGGCTTCTCTCCTGCAGTTCTCACTTACGTTTCCTCGTGCTGTTCTCCGTGTACTGCAGTTTGTCGTTGTTGTTTGTTGTAGTTGCTGCTGTCGTCGCCAAGTTGCGCATCACTGAGGCACCCATCGATGGTGTTGCATTGGCGTGGCGCGATCGACGCAAGCGCTACAGCGCAGTACCAGCCGGCGCAGTACCAACCAGCGCAGACATCCCGATCATGCCGCGTAGGATCATGCTCGATCTACCGCAGCTTTCACGCGGGGAATACATCGTGGAAGTTGGCGTCGAATCGCCTGGCCGCCGCGCGATACGTGTGTCGCGGCCCATCACCAGCAGGTAGCGCGCACGCGTCGTCGCTGCGGTTGTGCCTACTCCCGCACCACCGGCAACTCTTCACCCGTCGGCACGAACTTGAGCGCGACACCATTGTTGCAGTAGCGAAGCCCGGTCGGCTTCGGACCATCTCGAAACACGTGCCCCTGATGTCCGTCGCAGCGCGTGCAGTGGTACTCGGTGCGCGGCAGGATCAACTTGTAGTCGCGCTTTGTGGCGAGTGCGCCGGGAATGAAGTCGAAGTAGCTCGGCCACCCAGTCCCGCTGTCAAACTTCGTGTCGCTCTTGAAGAGTGGCTGATTGCACGCCGCGCACAGATACGTGCCCGGGCGCTTCTCGCGATCGAGGGGACTGGTACCCGCGCGCTCTGTGCCGTGTTGGAAGAGCACGACGAACGCTTCTGCACTCACGAGCGACTGCCATTCCGAATGCGATTTCTGTATTGGTGACACAATGCTCTCGCAGGAAAGAGGGCGAAGGGCGAAACGTGGGGACGAACGCGTTACTTTACCCGGTAATTTGCGTCATGGACTCTCACGCCGCTTCTCCCAGCAAACCGTTTTGACGATGAAAGGTTCCACGATGGACTCGCTGTGAGCGAGGCGACGACACTCGATCACAGTGCTGCCGGCGCGTTCGCGTTTCGCACCTCACATCCGGATGGGACTGCGCGACTCGGCGTCTTCACAACACCGCATGGCGATGTGGAGACACCCGCGTTCATGCCCGTGGCGACGCACGGCACCATTAAAGGACTGTCGATGGATGAGGTCGCCCACGCCGGTGGCCGGATGATGTTGTCCAATGCGTACCATCTGTACCTGCGGCCGGGTGACATGATGGTGCGCGCGCTCGGCGGGCTGCATGCGTTCTCGCGATGGAAGGGCCCGATGCTCACCGACTCTGGCGGCTTTCAGGTTTTCTCGCTCGCCAAATTGCGCACGGTGGAAGAAGTGGGCGTTGAGTTTCGCAGCCACCTCGATGGCTCGCTGCATCAGTACACGCCGGAGACCGTGATGCGCATTGAGCGCAACCTCGGCGCCGACGTCATCATGCAACTCGATGAACTGATCGCAGGTGGCGCCGAGTTCAGTGCGTCGCGCTCGGCGATGGAGCGCAGTCTCCGCTGGCTCGAGCGCTGCCGCGTGGAGTTCGATCGCATCTCGCGGGAAGGGCGTGCGCCCGCGACCAAGTACGACGTGCCAGAAGGTGCGCCGTCGCTCGCCACGTTCGATGTTGCGTCGGATCTGATTCCCCCATCGCAGGCCCTCTTTCCGATCGTACAGGGCGGCACGCATGCAGAGCTTCGTCGCGCTTCACTGACTGGCATTCTCAACACCGGCGACTGGGTTGGCGTGGCCGTCGGTGGACTCTCTGTCGGTGAGTCAAAGCCCGACATGTACGCGATGCTCGACGTCTGCGAGCCGATGTTGCCCAAGGACAAGCCGCGGTATCTGATGGGCGTAGGGTTTCCTGACGATCTTGTCGAAGGGATGCGACGCGGCATCGATCTCTTTGACTGCGTGGTGCCGACGCGGATGGGGCGGCATGGCACAGCGTTCACGCACGACGGCACGGTGCAGGTTCGCAAGAGTCAGTTCCGCACGGACATGCGTCCGCTTGTGGAAGGTTGCGGCTGCCCGTGTTGCACGCACTACGATCGCGCGTACCTGCGGCACCTGTTTGTGAGCGAAGAGATGCTCGGTCTCAGGTTGCTGGCGCTGCACAACGTGACGTTTCTGCTCGATGTAACGCGACACGCCCGCGAGGCACTGCGCGCGGGCGTGTTTGCAAGTTGGAGCGAAGCGTGGTTGGCGCGCTATCGTGCGAAAGGCAAGGAGCAGTCAGGCGAATGATGCGCGACTGACCTTCGGTCAGACACTGACGAGCGCGTCGACGACCCGTCCGTCAAACAGATTCACTTCGCGATCTGCATGCTGTGCGTACCGGTTGTCGTGCGTGACCATGCAAATCGTCGCGCCGTTCTTGTTGAGATCGCGAAGCAGCTCCATGACGGCCTCGCCATTGGTGGAATCGAGATTTCCCGTCGGCTCGTCGGCCAGGAGAATGGCGGGATCACCGGCAACTGCGCGAGCAACGGCAACGCGCTGCTGTTGACCGCCGGAGAGCTGCGCTGGATAGTGCTTGGCACGATGTGACATCGCGACGCGATCAAGCGCGGAATTCACGCGACGTTTGCGCTCGGCCGCGTCCATGTTGCGATAGGTCAGCGGCAGTTCGACGTTTTCAAAGACGGTAAGATCGCCGATCAGATTGAACGCCTGAAAGATGAATCCGATCTGTCGATTGCGAACACGCGCGCGATCAGCCGGCGCGAGCGACGCGACCGATTCTCCCTCGAGCATGTACTGACCGCCACTCGCCGTGTCGAGCAAGCCGAGGATGGACAGCAGCGTCGTCTTGCCACATCCAGACGGTCCGGAGATCGCGATGTATTCGCCCTTGCGAATCTCGAAGTTCACATCGGCAAGGGCGTGAGTCTCCACCTCTTCGGTGTAGAAGACTTTCCTGATTCCCGAGAGGCTGATGAGTGCGCCGTTGCCCGTTGCCATGGATGTGACCTCGTGTGAGGGTATGTCGTGATGAGAATCTGAAAGCCTGTCGCGTTGCGCTGCGATTGCTATTTGATACGCACGCGTTCAACGCTCGCGAACGGTGTCATGTCGGAAAGAATGACTTTGTCGCCTACCTGCAGCCCGCGAATGATCTCGACGGTGTTCACCGACGTGCGGCCGAGTTCAACCGGCACGCGGATCGCCGCATCGCCGCCCTCCACCACCTTGAAGAGACCGACGGTGCCACCCGCCGCCCCAAATGCGGGCCGCCCCGTGTGCAACACATTCACCAGGCGCTCGATCGTGATGGTGCCATCGACGGTGAGATCCGGCACAGCACCTGACGGCAGTGGTCCATCGAGCGCGACATCGATCGTCACCGTGCCGCCAAGCGCCGACGGGTCTTTGCGGGCGACGTGACCGGGAATGAGTCCGTTGCGGGTGTCGATCGATGCCTTCTGTCCTATTTGAACGTCCTTCGCCTGCGACTCTGGAATGCGAAGCACGGCTTTAAGTCGGCCCGGCTGCACGACCTTCGCGAGTGCCGTTCCTTCTGGCACCCACTGGCCGAGTTGCAGGGTGAGATCCTGAAGCACGCCGGACTCCGGTGCGCGTACCTGCAAAG
>JBKJTE010000321.1:0-7518 GCA_046590495.1 Gemmatimonas sp.
CTACGATACCGCGCTCGAAGACGCGGCGATCGCCGAGAAGCTCGAGAAGGTCCAGGGTCTCCTGTCGCTGGCCGAGCCAGCCGAGATCGAGCACTGGGGCCGCCGCGCCCTCGCCTACAAGATTGGTCGTCACGAGAACGGCTACTACATCATCACGCATTTCAGCGCCGAGCCCAAGGTTCTGCCTGAATTCGAGCGCGCGCTGAAGCTGGACGAAGGGGTGGTTCGTTACCTCATCACGCTGCACGAGCACGAGCTCGGCGCACCGAAGCTGACGGACGAAGAGCTGGCGGCCCGTCGTGGGCGCAGCGACGATGACGACGACGACGAGGAATAACACATGCGCCGACAGAAGAAGCCCTGCCCCATCACTGAAGCGGGCATCCGCTACGTGGACTACAAAGACGATCGCCTCCTCGGTCGCTTCATCACCGACTACGGCAAGATCCTGCCGAGCCGTCTGAGCGGCGTCGACGCCCGTCACCAGCGTCAGCTCTCCAAGGCCGTGAAGAAGGCGCGATTCCTCGCGCTGCTGCCGTATGTGAAGGGGCAGACGGGCTGATATGAACGGAGCAGTCGCGCCGGATAACGCCGCGACTGCTCCGCAGGAGCGTGGGTGGCGATGGTTCGTCGTCGCGCTCGTGTTGATGGTGACGATCACGGCCGCGCCGGCGTGGCCGCCGACGTTGGCGCTGGTTGGCGGGCTGGTTCGTCTGCTGCTTCCCGTCGAACAGTTCGCACTGCTGGTGCTCGTCTCGATCGCTACCTGTTCAATCGTTGGCTGGTGGAGAGGCGGACGACTGGTGTTCGCGCTCGCGTGGTTCGGACTGGCGGCAACGGTCGTCTGGTTCGTCCCGCTCCCGATTCAAGGCTACGGTGCCTTTGTGCGTGGTTGGGCACTGGCCCTCGGCGCTGCGTTCGGGCTGGTATGTCTGGCGACGGGTGCGCGACCGTTTTTGGGTCGAGCGCTGGCAGCAGTCGCACTGGCGGGGGCCGTAAGCGTGGCTGGTTTCGCAACGCGGGCTCCGGTAGCTGGTGGGTCGTTCGACGAAGCGACGCGGATGCTTGGCAACGAGTACCAACGTCGTCTGGGCGAGTCGTTGACCGGGTGGCACAATCGGACGGACTCGGGCGCGTGGCAATCGTTCTCGCGTCAGATGCCCGAAGCCGCTGCCCGTGCTGATCGCATGGCTACCGTGCTCGCCGCACTCGGCGATGCTCGACAGCCGTCACCCAAAGGTCCGTTGCTGCTCCTGTCGCCGACGCTGCTGGCGCTTGAGTCGCTTCTGGCACTCGGGTTAGGCTGGGCGGCGTACCATCGGTTATCGCGAGTGCGGATCGGACCGCCACTTGGACTGTTGCGCGACCTTCGGTTCAACGATCAGCTGATCTGGGGGTTGGTGGTCGGAGTGACGCTGTTGCTCCTGCCGACGCTGTCAGAGTGGCGCACGCCGGGCGCGAATTTCTTTTGTTTCTTCGGCACGTTGTACGCTCTTCGTGGTGCGGGTGTGTTGACCTGGTGGATCCCCGATAGGATCGCTGTCGTCGCACTGCTTGCCCTGCTGATTCTTATTCCGCTACTCGGCCCTGTCTGGGTGCTCGCTGTGGTGTTGGCGACGACCTTCGGACTCGGGCTGGGCGACACATGGCGCGATTTCCGCGTCGGCACGCGCCGGCCGTCGTCGCTCCTCTGATCTTCAACCGGTTCGACCCAGAGTTCTCATGGAAGTCATTCTTCGCAACGCCATCGACAAGCTCGGACATCCGGGTGACATCGTCTCCGTGTCGTCCGGCTACGCCCGCAATTTCCTGTTGCCGCGCGGCTTCGCCTACGAAGCGACCGAAGGCAATCGCAAGCGCATCGCCGCCGAAAAGAACCGCCTCGAAGCCGCAGAGTCTGAGCGTCGCGACGCCGCCTCTCAGATTGCCGAAAAGCTTGGCGAAGTTTCTGTCACCTTTGCCGCACGCGTCGGCGAAGAGGGCAAGCTCTTTGGCTCGGTCACCACGGCCGACATCGCGCATCAGCTCGAAGCGCAGGGCTACAAGATCGAGAAGCGCCAGATCGAGCTCAATGAGCCGATCAAGGCGCTCGGCGTGTACCGCGTCGCAATACGTCTGCACGCAGACGTGAAGCCCGAGATCAAGGTGTGGGTTATCAAGCAGTAACAGCGCATCGCTTCATAGCGCGCGCGACCGCGCGCCATGCACGCACAAAACCCCAGAGGCGAACTGCCCTCTGGGGTTTTGCGTTTTCGTGACACTTCCCAGGGCTGTCTACAGGCTGAACCCTGCCCTCGCGTACACGTACCGTCCGTTGAAGCCGAACGGCGAGAGCCCCGAATAGCGGAACACACCGAAGGTGCCCTGTCCCGCGTAGTTCGCGGCCAGGTCGCCGCGATCCTTGTTCTGGTCGGGATACACATCGAAGATGTTGTCCGAGCCGAGGGTGAGCGTCGCGCGATTGAAGAAGCGATAGGCGACGCTCAGATCGGTGATGAACTTGGCCGCGTAAGTCTGATTGGGTACCTGACGCGCCGTGCCGGTGGCCAGCGCCGCGATCGACGTCACTTCGCCGAAACGTTGCGTGCGTGCGGTGAGCGTGAATCGCTTGCGATCGTACATCGCCGTCATCAACAGGTTGTTCTTGGGCTGACCGACTTCGATGCGGCCGCGCTCTGCCTGGCCGAACAACTGCTCGTTCAGGTTGCCCAATTGCGCCGGCGTGTTGACGACGACCTTGGTGACCTTGGTGCGATTCTGGTTGTAGCCCGCAGTCAGCCGGAGCAATCCCCTCGACTTGAGATCGATTCCGTAGTTGGCGACGACGTCGAGTCCCTTCGTCTTTGTGTCGATCGCATTCGTGAAGTAGCGACCGCCGTTCACCGCAGGGAATCCGTTGGCGGCAAAAAATGTTTGAATGCCAGCACCGATGAAGTTCTCCGACAACACGATCCGATCGCTGATCGCGATGTTGTAGTAGTCGGCGGTGACGGTAAAGCTGCTCGTCGGTTGCAGCGTGACGCCGCCACTCAAGTTTACAGACTTCTCCGGTGTGAGATCGCGTGCGCCGAGCAAACGGGCTTCACGACTCGCTACCGGCAACGTCTTGATGTCGACCGGCTGTCCATTCACGAACGTGGTGGCCTGCGACGTGAAGAAGCTTTGTTGCAACGACGGCGCACGGAACCCGGTGGCGACCGCACCGCGAAACGCAAACTTCTCCGTAGGTGCAAATCGTCCGGTCAGCTTTCCGGTCGCCTGCGAACCGAAGTCGGAGAAATTCTCGATGCGTCCGGCGAATCCAAGCAACAGTTGCTTGCTGACGTCACTCTCGAGGTCCACGTACGCGGCAACCGCCGTACGATGCTGATCAGTCGCGTCGTTGGGTGTGAAACCAGGAAATACCTGTGATCCGGGGAGGGCCGGTGTCGTTGCCCCTGCCGCATTCCGCACGGGAGTTCCGTTGACGTCGAGCACCGGACTGCCGCCGTTTTGGTATGACGCCAACTCGCCCGCGGTGATCGTGTAGTTCTCCCACCGGAACTCGGCACCGGTTGCAAAGCGCAGCGGCTTGCCTCCCGGATTGAACTGCCGAGACAGATCGAAGTTGGTGAGCGCCTGACCGAAGCCAAGCGTACCGGCGTTGAACGTGGTCGGCGAGGCAAGGCCGAGTGATGCGTTGTTGGAATTGCTGATGATGAACTGGAACGAGTTGTTGCCGTACACTTCACTCAGGTCCCACTTCCAGCCGCTCATCATGCCTTTTGCGCCGGCGCCGACCGAGAGATCGTTGATGTTGCTCTCGATGTCCGGCAGGAAGCCGTTTGGATAGAGCTTGAGCACTACCTGCGAGACTTGCGTGGGCCGGCGGAAAAATCCGGTCGAACGTCCGTCGCGACGACCGAACGAACCGAAGGAATAGAGCTGCGTCCCACTCTGCAGGTTCACGCCGGCGTTATACATGCCGACGACATCGGCAGTTGCTGCATCACCCGACCAGTGCGTGAAACGATTCGCCGTCGCCTCGCGCGGATCCGCGGCTGAGTACTGCACGCGCGGATCGGCGAAGCTGCGATTGGTCATCGCGCGGTTGCGATACTCGATGCCGCCATGGAGGTAGCTGCCGCTGCCCCACGAGAGTCCATGATCGGCGGCCATCGCCACATTGCCACCGTCGTTCCGCTTGCCGAGTCCTTCGACATCGGTGTTGAAACGCCCGGTCTGAATCGACGCGCCGCCCGCGCTCGCGCCCTTGAGAATGATGTTGATCACCCCGGCGATCGCGTCTGAGCCGTACTGCGCGGCGGCGCCGTCGCGCAGGATCTCGATGCGATCGATCATCGAGGCAGGAATCGCGTTGAGGTCGACCGCCGACGTTCCGCGTCCGATCGTGCCGTTGTTGTTGATCAGGGCACTCGTGTACCGTCGCTTTCCGTTGACGAGGACCAGTGTCTGATCCGGCGCGAGGCCGCGAAGGGTGGCCGGCCGGACGTGGTCGGTGCCGTCAGCGACGGCGGGGCGCGGGAAGTTGAGTGACGGGGCGGCGGCCTGCAGCATCTGCGCCGTTTCCACACGCCCAGTCGCACGCATCTCCGTCGTGTTGATCACGTCCACGGGTACGGGGCTGGTGACAACCGTGCGCGCACCACCGCGAGAACCGGTGACGGCGACCTGTTCGAGTTGCGTGGTCGACTTCGCAAGTTCGTAGTTGCGGATGACCACCTTGCCCGCTTCGACCACGACGGTGTCCCGACGACTGGCGTAGCCTAGAATCCGCACACGGATCTCATAGGTGCCCGGACGTACCAGCGCGCGATAGCTGCCGTCCGCGCGGGTGACGGCCGCTGCGGTCGTCGCGGAAAAGCTGATGGTCACACCTGCCAGACCGTCGGTCGAGCCGGCGGATGTGACCTTACCTTCGACGGTGCCAGTGGACTGAGCGGACAACGCGGGCGCGGTCGCGATGCCGAATGCGACTGCCGTGCACCACAGTGACGAACCGACGCGGCCAGGTTTCATGTGCATGGTCCTCTTGGTCGAAGGTGTAGTCCGGCCTCGGGTGGTAACGAGAGTGGACCGATGCCGGACGATACGTACCGATACGATACATGGCTAGCACGTCGCTTGTTCGTTCATCTAGTCACGTCGCTTGTTCCTTCATCTAGTAGTGAGACGCGACACGCCGTACTATCTCGCTCCCGATCCGGACAATCTGGTCCGGATCACAGGATGCAACTTCTGAACGGGAGCAGATCCAGATGTTCGCTCATCTCTCACGCCCCGCATCGCTCGCGGCCCGCGCACCGGCGGTGCTCGTCGTGCTGGCGGCGCTCGGCTGCACGGACGCCACCGCACCGACGAGTGCGGTCGTCCCAACCCGCGTCAACTCCTTCACGACGGGTCCTTCCACCAAAGTCACGTACGATTCGAAAAATCTTGCCGAGTATCAGGCGAAATGGACCAATATTTATGGGCCGCTTGAACTGAGCGCGGGTGGCACGCGCAAGGTGGCGACCAACGGTGAGGTGAACGTTCGGGCCGTACCGTTCCATGTGGGTGCGGACTTCAGCGTCTTTGATCACCTGAAGTACATCGCCGTCAGCAATCAATCGTTCAGCGTTCCGCAGGTCGGATCGCTGACGATAGGCGCGCGGATTCAGGCGTCGACACCAGGGACACAGACGGGACGCGTGGTGCACGGTTGCTATGGTGGGCCGGGCTCTTTTCCGACAACCAGTTCCGCATGCGCCCAGCCGTGGTCGGCGGTTGCGCTCGAGGGTCAGCAGGCAGGCGTGGTGCTCAACATGATCAACTTTCAGACCGGACAGCTCTTCGACTGGTTCGTGTCGGAGAATCAGGTGTTCGCGCTGATTGAGCGGCTACCGAGCAATGTCACGGGCTCGGGCAACGTCGGTCTGGACAAGGCGTATACGCAGATCATCAAGGTTGCGAACATCACGCCCGGCAAGAAGTACGATGTGGCGATTCGCTACACGCGTGGGCCCGGGATTTCAAAGGTGGAGTTTTTCCTCGACGGCGCGCTGTTCTCGTCCGTGGATAACGTCGGGATTCCGCTCGACAAGCAAGGGGTTCTCTTCACCGGCATCTCCCCGTCCTATGGGCCAGGCGAAGTGCTGAATCTGGATTCGTTCGTCATCGGACACGGGCTCTTCAGCCTTCTCGATGCGTTCCCGTACCAGCATCCGGACCGTCCAGACCTCAGCGTTTCGATCCCGCTGTCGGAGCGTCTGTTCGGCCAGGGCGCGGACGGCACGTTCTCGAAGTTCGAGGTCACAACGCAGCCGTAGACGTTGGTCGAGACCGCCACTGTTGACCGAGGCCGTCGCATCACGCGGCGGCCTCGTATTGGTTCGGATGTGACGATTTCGCAGCGAGTTGACTGTTGTGCGGCACGTGCCGCCGCACATACTGTCCCAGAGGTAATTGAATGTCAGCTCCGGGGTGCGAACCTCGCGCATCTACACCGGGTATCATGACGTAGCATGCCATCTGGCTTGTCGCGTGACATGTCAGCTCGATCGTTCTCCCTCCCTGCCCGTCCGCACATCATGGCTCCTCCCCGCGCTGCCAATCCCGGTGAATCTGTCGCCCGACGAGCCGCTGAACTGGCGGGCGAACTCAAAGCCATGGACGTTGTGGTGCTGGACATGCGCGGTGTGACGGACATGACCGACTTCTTTGTTATTGCCAGCGGGACGTCGGACACACACGTGCGGGCGATCGCTGCGCATGTGCAGGCAGGGCTCAAGACCACTGGCGTGTCTACCAATCAGACGGAAGGTCTTACGCAGGGCCGGTGGGCGTTGCTCGACTACTTGGACTGCGTGGTGCACGTGTTCCACCCGACGTTGCGGCAGTTCTATCAGCTTGAACGGCTGTGGAGTGACGCGACGCCGGTCCAACTCGGGGCTGCCATAGGGGGCACGCGGTGAAGCCGACAGCGGGACGGTTGACGCGGTGGGTGGCAATGTTGGGTCTCGGCGCGGGCGCGTTCGCAGCGCCGCTGGAGGCCCAAGGGTATTTCGGCCAGAATCAGGTCCAATACGACCATCTCCGCTGGCGCGTGATCGAGACGGAGCATTTCCTGGTGCATTACTACCCGGAAATCGCGGACGTCGCGCCCGACGCTGCGCGGATGGCCGAACGTTCGTACGCGCGGCTCTCGCGCCTCATGGCGCACCAGTTCCGTGAGAAGAAGCCGGTGCTTGTTTTCGGCTCATCCGGAGACTTTGCGCAGAGTAATGTCTTCGGCGACCTCGGCGAAGGCACTGGCGGCGTCACCGACCCGCTGCGGCAGCGCATGGCGCAGTTCTTCAGCGGTGACTGGAACAGCTTCGAACACGTGCTTCAGCACGAAATGGTGCACGTGTTCACCTTCGACATCTTCTCGCGCGGACGCGCCGGAAGCGGTCTACAGAACCTGGCGATGGTCAATCCGCCGCTCTGGTTCATGGAAGGGCTCGCCGAGTACTTCTCGATCGGCGACAAGCATCCTTG
>JBKJTE010000270.1:0-8372 GCA_046590495.1 Gemmatimonas sp.
CGCGAAGGCGCCGGCATGTCTGCCGGCGCCTTTCACGTCCCTGCCACCGCCACGGAGTTGATCAGACTCCACTCGCGGAGCTACGAAGCCGCCACCAGTTCGCGCGACGCGACAGGTGCTTCCACCTCGTCAGGCACAGGACCCCACACGAACGCAGCAAACCGCGGCACAGCATCCCCACGGCTTCCGTCGGCAATCACGATCCCGATAGGCTCACGTTCGTCCTGCTTCACACGATTGAGACGCATGGGTGATCCTCCACCCTGAATGTTGGCCTTCGCCTTACACCCGACCCAGCGGGAAACGGTGCTTTAGAGAGCACAAGCGATGCCAAGATGCAACCGTATTACAAGTGCTTATTTACCAACGGTTTGCGTGATTTGCGAACGTGCAAGGTGTGCGTTGGTGTCCGATAGACACGTCGCCGTCAGTCGTTTACGTGTCGGCCTGACACGGTTGGCCGCCGGCGTGTGCCGAACGGTCCGCTAGGCGACCGCGACTTCTTTGCGGGCCAAGAACGTGTCGCGGCGGCCGACACTCCGCTCGATCGAGATCGTCCAGCCACGATAGCGCGACTCAAGCTCTTCCATGCGCATGCCGCCGGCGCCAGCCGCGATCGTCTCGACCAGATGGACTCCACCGTCCACGGTCGCGCCCTGCAACACCTCAATCACCCGAGCCCGGCTGGTAGCGTCGAGGCCGGCGAACGCAGTCGGCGAACAGACCACCGCGTGCAGCTCAACGTCCGGCGCCCACGCCCCCAGATCCGCGCAGTAGCCACGAACACGCTGGGTCAACCCTGCGGCTTCGGCAGCCCGTACAACGCGCTCCATCGCGTCCTGCTCCGGCTCCACAGCCGTCACCGCGCAGCCGCGTGCGGCCAGGTACAGCGCCGGACCCTCTCCCTCCGCCCCAGCAAGCAGCACGTTCCGGTCGGACGAATCCTTGAGCGCGCGCACCAACACAGCGTCAGGATCGATCCCCCAATGCTCCGGCCGACGATACTGCTCGAGCACCTTCAGCCGACGGCGCTTCCACGTCGCATAAGTGGGCATACGAAGGCGCCGAGAGATAATCCGGTCAACCTCTTGCCACACAACGATTTCCGTGAGTGTCGTCTGCGCCTGATTCATGAGTACCGCGACTGCCTCGTCGCCGATCTTCAAGATCGCGCTCCGCGAGATCGAGTCCTTGTAGTCCTCGATCTCTCGCTCGACGTAGAGCTCGTACTCGTGCTTTAGTGACCGGGGAGAATTGAAGGGGGTACCCCGTGTGGAAGAATGTGGATAAAGTACGCGCGTCGCGGCCGAACGCAAGAGGATATTCCGGCGGCTTGCGCACTAATTACATGCGGATTCTGGAGTTGCGAGCGCGCACGTCACACACCCCCTGAACTGTACCCGGTGCCATGCCTGAACTACCGGAGGTCGAAAACGCCGCTCATCGCCTGCGGAAAGCCCTCGTCGGCCGAACCATCGTCGCGGCGCGGGCGCTCCACCCCGCGCTCGCAAAGTCGCTCACGGCCACCGATTGCCTGGAACTCGAGGGGCGCACCGTCGCGGCGGTGGAGCGGCGAGCCAAATTCCAACTCGTCCACCTGGACGACGGCCAGCTGATCGAGGTCCATTTCCGGATGACGGGAGACTGGGATATCGGACGTGTCGACGACCCGCCGCCGCTGCTGGAACGGGCTCGTCTCACCTGTGCTGACGGCACCCGGGTGTCGCTCGTCGACGCTCGCGCTTTCGGCGTGATCAGACGCCACGCCGCCGGCGCATTCGTCATGCCGGCGTTGGGCCCGGAACCGCTCGACGAGTCGTTCGACGCCACCGTGCTCAGCGCCGTACTGCGCGCCAAGCGCGGGCCAATCAAACCAGTGCTTCTCGACCAGCGCGTCGTCGCCGGACTCGGCAACATTTACGCCGCTGAAGCGCTGTGGGAAGCGCGCATTCGCCCGGACGCGCCGGCGAACAGTCTTTCACTCGCCCGCGTCGCACGTCTGCGCGATGCCATCCAGCTCGTGTTGAACGCGGCGCCGAGTGGCCGCTATTACGAGCGGAACGGAACCGAGTCCGACGACCCGAGCGGCGAACAATGGCGCGTGTACGGACGCGAGGGCGAACCCTGTCGACGGTGCGGCCATCGTATAGCGCGCGTGACGCAGGCTGGCCGCAGCACGTTCCTCTGTCGCAAATGCCAACGTTGACTCTTCGTCCCCAGTCCCCAGTCCCCATTCCCCAGTCCCCAGTCCCCAGTCCCTACACTCTCACCGCCCGTCGGCGCATCGCTTCGTCAAATACATCGAGCGTTTGACCCGCAGTCGTCGACCAACGGAACTTTGACGCCTGCACGATCCCGTCGCGTGTCATGCGTTCCCGCAACGCCGCGTCATGTAACACGCGCGTTAGTTGTGCTGCGAGTGCGGCGGCGTCGTTGGCGTCAAACATCAATGCGGCATCGCCGACAACTTCAGGGAGCGAACTCGCGTTTGCGCAGACGACACGTCCGCCGGCTGCCATTGCTTCCAATGCCGGCAGGCCAAAGCCCTCGTAGAACGACGGAAAGACCAGCGCCGTTGCGCGCTCATACAGCACTGACAACTCCGCGTCGCTGACATAGCCGGCGTAGTGCAGCCACGGACGCGGTTCCGCGCGCGTGCTCGGGCCACATTGCACGAGCGGCACGCGCTCGCCGTGCGCATGCAGCAGCTCCATCGCCCGGTACAGTACCGGAAGATTCTTACGTGCTTCCTGCGCGCCGACGGTGAGGAAAAATGGTCCCTGCACGCCGAGTCGATCGAGCACGGGCGATGCGCCGTTGGTAACGGGGGCAACGTCGTCCGAGGCGAGGAGAGTCACGCGCACGCGCGTCGGATCGACCGGCAGGTGGCGACGCATTTCCTGCTCAGTGAATGCCGAAATCGCGATCAGCATGTCGGCGTCACGTACGGTGCTGAGATAGCGACGACGATTGATGGCGCGCTTGAGCACCTTCCACCACCGATGATCGAGCTGCAGCATCGGCGCGAGATCGAGCACGGTGACAACGCGGGCAGCGCGTTCCGTGCGTGTCGTGAGCCAATTCCACGGATACCAAACAACATCGAGATCAGTTGCAGGCAGCGCCGACACGGTTTCGATCGTCGTGCGTTCGGCGACTGCACCCGACAGTCGCGCGAGCTGGTCCCTGAGTGGTGCAATATCGCGCGCGCGACGCACGAACAGCGTGAACCGGATCTCGGGGCGCAACTTCGGCATCTGCAGCAACACGTTTCGCACATAGCGTCCCATGCCGCGCCGCTCACGCAACAGCTTTGATGCCTCGACCCCCACACGAACTGCGGTGTGCGTCGACGAGGTCATGAGACGCAAATGTCGATGCGGGCGCGAACGCCCGATCGGGGAACCCGCGCCGGCGCCCCGACCCGCTTCGATGCCTTGGTCATCACGTTGCGCGCCACCTCAGTCGATCGCGTCGAGCAGAGCGCCCTTCAGATATCCCGTCTCTGGTACCGTCAGCAGTTCCGGATGATCGAGCGGCTGACCGGTGATCGCGCGAATCGCGATGCGACGTCCACTGTCACTCGCCGCTTCCTGCAGCATTTCGAAGAACATCCCGCGCGAAACGTGAAAGCTGCAGCTCGCCGTGAAGAGTGTGCCGCCCGGAGCGAGCAGGCGGAGCGCCTGCAGGTTGATGTCCTTGTACCCACGGCGCGCGCCCTCGAGTGCACCGCGCGTTTTTGCAAACGCGGGCGGATCAACAACGATTGTATCGAACTGTTTGCCTTCTCGATTCCACGCGCGCAGTACGTCAAACGCATCGCCTTCCATCGGCGACACGTTCGTGAATCCGTTCATCGCCGCGTGCGCTTCTACCCGCGCAAGTGCGGGCGCGGAGACGTCGAGCGCGGTGACGTGCGTCGCCCGCTTCGCCATGTGCAGCGCGAACGATCCGTGATACGCGAAACAGTCGAGCGCGGCGCCCTTGGTACGCGAGCCGATCAATGCACGATTCTCGCGCTGATCGAGAAACGCACCCGTCTTCTGTCCATCCCACGGCGCGGCGATGTAGCGAACGCCATGCTCTACGACTTCGAGAGTCCGCGGCACATCGCCGTCCAGCAGGCGAACTTCACGCGGCAACCCTTCGCGTCCGCGCGCTGCGGGATCGTTCCGTGCGAGAATGCCGGCCGCGCCCGTCAGATCGCGAAGCGCATCGACAATTTCTTTCGTCCACGCGTCGACGCCCGCCGACAGGATCTGCACCACGAGGTGGTCGCCGTACTTGTCGACAACCAGCGAGGGCAGGCCATCGCCTTCGCCGTGCACCAGTCGATACGCGTTGCTCTGACCAACGATCGGTTCGCGGCGCGTGATCGCCTTGGCGAGTTTGGCGTGCCACCAGGCGGCGTCCGGCGTGCGTGCCGGGCTCCCTTCGATGTGTCGGAGCGAGATCTCAGAAGCCGGACTCCAGAGCGCCCACCCCAGCGGCTCGCCGCGCGCCGACTCGACGCGCACGATTCCCGCTTCCGCGTTCGGGCGATCGACCACATCCGAACGAAAAATCCACGGGTGACCGCCCTTCAATCGTTTCACGCCCCGCGGTGAAATCGTCGCGACAATATCAAGCGCGCGCGCGCCACTCGAGGATGCGGCGATCACGATCGATCCTTGGGCGGTGCGTTCTTCGGAGGCGTGTCCTTTTGTTTGCTTGCATCCCGCGCCGCACGCTTCACGTTGAGGATCGCGCGCTGATGTTCGGCGAACGTCGTCCGGAATTCATGATGACCGTCGGGATGCGCAACAAAGTACAGATAGGGCACATTCGCCGGGTTGAGCGCGGCGACAATTGACGCTTCACCGGGCGACGCGATCGGGCCGGGCGGCAATCCGGCGTACCGATAGGTGTTGTACTTCGAATCGATGTCGAGGTCCTTGAAGAACACGCGCTCGACATGGGCCGGCAGTGCAAACTGCACCGTCGGGTCGGCCCGCAGCTTCATCCCTTTCTTTACACGATTCCAGTACACCGCCGAGATGATCGCGCGTTCTTCTGGTTTGCGCGCTTCCTTTTCAACGATGGCCGCCATCGCCATCGCGTCGTTGCGCGAGATTGCCATCGCCTGCAGGCGCGCATCCCATTCCGGCTTCCACACAGACTCAAACCGTTCGAGCATCTCGGTCACCGCTTCGCGCGCTGTCGTCCCGTCCGTAAAGCTGTACGTCGCGGGAAACAGATATCCCTCAAGTGTTGGTGCGGGCACGTTGAGTCGCCGCTTCCATGCGGTGTCCGTGACGGCTGCGCGAATGGAGTCTTCGGAAACGGACAGCGCCTTCGCGAGCACCGGTGTGATTTCCCGCAGATCAAAGCCTTCCGGGACGACAACGGTGTGCAGGATGCCGCGTCCGGAAACGAGCGCGTCCAGCACGGTCGCGTAGCTCTGACTTTGGACAAATGCGTACGCCCCCGGTTTGATTGCCCGCTCACGTCCGCGAAGCGACGCGTACCAGCGAAACAGCCCCGGTGAACCGATCACACCGGCGCTCGCCAACGATTCGGCCGCGGCACGGACGGTGACACCCTTGGGAATCAGGACGCGCGCGTTCGTTGCCGTGCGGCCGCCGCCGACTTCACTCCACAGCCACACGCCACCCAGCGCCGCGCACAACAGGAGCACGACGCGTAGCAGCCGTCCGCGTCCACGACGACGTGCCATCATCCTTCGGACAACTCGCGCAGTCGTCGACAGAGGCGTTGACACATGCTTTGACGCATGCAGAGACGCGTGCGGTGATTCATTCCGCCGGCTTCGCAACTGTCATCGCAGGTGCAATGACCAGTTCTCCGACGCTCACGCCTTGCGCGGCGGCGCGCAGAACGCCGTCGAGCAGAAATGCGGCCGCGAGGGCATCGACATCGTCCTTGCGGCCGCGCGTCGATCCGCCTTGTTCCCGGATCGAGCGCAGCGCCGCCGACGTCGTGAATCGTTCGTCCACCAAACGGACCGGCAATGATTGTCGCGACGCCAGCTTCACGGCGACGTCACGCACTTCGGCGCATCGCGGCGTTTCGTTGCCTGCCGGATCGATGGGCAGACCAAACACGTAGCCGGTCACCGTCAGCGAATCGCCCCGCCGCATCAACTCTGCGATCGGGGGCCGTTTCCCCGTGCGACGAACGATCGTTCCGGCTGGTGTTGCGAGCATGCCAAGTTCGTCGCTGACTGCGAGCCCGATCCGCTTGTCGCCCCAGTCAACGGCAAGCAGACGACCGATGCTCATGGCTCCGCCATCTGCTCGAAAAATTCCTTGTTGTCCTTGGCGCGTTCCATTCGCTTGACCAGAAAGAGCAGGGCATCCTCCGACGGCATGTCGGCGAGGAACGCGCGCAAGAGATACACGCGCTGGTGTTCGAACGGAGTGAGCAGCAACTCTTCGCGCCGCGTGCCGGACTTTTGAATATCGATCGCGGGGAAAATGCGACGATCGGCAAGTTTGCGATCGAGCACGAGTTCCATGTTGCCGGTGCCCTTGAACTCTTCGAAGATCAACTCGTCCATGCGCGAATTCGTCTCGATGAGTGCCGTCGCGACGATGGTCAGCGAACCGCCCTCCTTGAGATTCCGCGCCGCGCCGAAGAACGCCTTCGGCTTTTGCATTGCGCCCGCTTCCATGCCGCCGGACATGATCTTTCCGCCCTGTGGCGCGACCGCGTTGTGCGCGCGCGCGAGTCGCGTGATCGAATCGAGCAAAATGACCACATCGCGGCCTGACTCGACGAGCCGCTTCGCCTTTTCGATGACCATATCTGCGACCTGCACGTGCCGATCGGCTGTTTCGTCAAACGTTGAGCAGATCACTTCGGCCGTCGGGCAGTTGGCCTGCATGTCGGTCACTTCTTCGGGACGCTCGTCGATCAACAGCACGATGAGCGTGATCTCCGGGTGGTTCTCGACGATCGCGTTGGCGAGTTGCTGCATCAGAATCGTCTTGCCACCCTTGGGCGGTGCGACGATGAGTGCGCGTTGTCCTTTTCCCAGCGGTGCGATGATATCGCAGATGCGCGTGGAGACTTCGCCGTTGGCCCGCTCGAGGTGAATTCGCTCGTCGGGGTACTTCGGGGTCAGGTTGTCGAAGGCGCTACGCAATTTCGACTGCTCAGGGTCACCGCCGTTGATGCGCTCCACTTTGAGAAGCGCCAGGTATCGTTCCCACTCTTTCGGCGGGCGGACTTCTCCCATCACCGTGTCACCGGTGCGGAGATCGAACCGCTTCACCTGCGAAGGGGAGACGTAGATGTCGTCCGGGCCGTACAGGTAGTTGAAGTCCTGTGCACGAAGGAAACCGTATCCCTCGGGGAGGATCTCAAGAACCCCCTCGCCATACAGCGTGGTCTCCGCGTCGAGCAGTGCCTGCTCAATACGGAAGATCAGCTCCTGCTTACGCAGACCAGTCGTACTGCTGACCTGCAGCGAAGCTGCGAGCGCCAACAGTTCGGGAACCGATTTGCGCTTCAGCTCAGCGACGTGCACGACGCAGGAGGAGTGAAGGGGGCCGGCGACGACGCGGATGCGCCGCGCTCGGCGCTGGTCATAGGATCCCGAACGTAGTGCGGGGCGCCTTGTGGACGCCCCGCCGAACATTGGAAAGACCGGAAAAATGCGCGAGACAGGAGTCGAACCTGCGACCTTCGCCTCCGGAGGGCGACGCTCTATCCAACTGAGCTACTCGCGCAGCGACGCAAACGCCGGGCAACTTCGGCTCACGAGTTCGACGACCTCGCTGCACCAGCGCACCTAAGCTAATCCGCTGACGACTCCAGCGGCAAGGAACCAAGGGCCGCCTCCTCGATCGCGCAGCGAAATGCACATTCAACCGTTGTCGAGACCTGTCGATCGCGCAAGGCGTTGATACCCGAGCCGAGGTAGCGGTGAAACACCATGCCCAGTCCGTGCCCGGAAGGAAAGTCGAGCTGACCCGCAACAGAGTCCAGCGAACGACCGCGTTCATCGAGCAGGGCACCGGCAACGAGCAACCGGCACCAGGTCAAAAAAACGCGCGGACGAGGCAGCCGATGCTCGACCATGCGATTGCGCAGTGTGCGGCGCGTGATGCCGAACGTTGCCGCGACCTCGTCAACGCGAAGCGACTCGTGTGCGTGTTCGAGTGCGAAGCGAAAAACCGGCCGCATCGGCGCCGCGATCAGATCACGGAGTCGATCGTCGATTTGACGCGCGGTCGATCGCTGCGTCGCTGAAGCAAGGACACGCAAGAGGACATGCTGCATGTCTTCGACGTCGCGCAGCACGAGCTCTGTGACGCCGGCCTGCGCGATATCGAGCAGGAGACGCGAGGGCGAGGTGCGGAGCTCGC
>JBKJTE010000298.1:0-15568 GCA_046590495.1 Gemmatimonas sp.
GGCGGCAATTCAACGTATGCCGCCTGCATGGCTTCACCTGTGCCATCCGCCTTGCCTTGCAACACACGCGCAACGGCGTGGTAGTACGCAATGATCGGGTCCGCGTTTCCCTCGGAGAGAAACGTACCGAGCATTTCCTCGGCATCGGCGAACTGTCCGCCGCCAAGCAGCAGCAAGCCCGCAGCGCGACGCGCAGCCGGTGATTGCATCGCGAGTGGAAGCACGGCTTGCAAAGCGAGCGCCGGGAGTCCGAGTCGCAGATAGTCGCTCACGCCAGCCAGCACGGTGAGCGAATCGCTCAGCGAGCCCGCAACGTTAACCTGAGTGAAGTATCGCGCGAGCGCACTGTCCTGTTTCGCCGCAGGCGCGATCTCGTCTGCACCGCGCACCGGCGGACGACGAAACGCCTTGAAGCGACCCACTATTGCTGCCGGGTCAAGTCCGTCAGATGTGAGCCCACGCGACGCGCTCCAGGTCGTGACAGACGCGCTCCCACTGAGCTGCAGCGTATCAATCAGACCACGACGCGCGAGCAGACGGGCGTCGGTGCCGACAGGCATGCCGTGTTCTGCGATCACGTCACTTGCGAGCAGTCGCTGGTGGCGCGGCAACTCTACATTCTGCGGCAGCGTGTAGCGTTCGGCGAAGAATGTCGGGTAGTAGTCGTAGCGCAGCGAGCCGTCGAGTGCCGCGCCGAGTGCGTCGATGAGCCGTTTGCAGACAACCGTGCGATCGTGCACCGCTTCGACGTGTGCACGGCCGCGTTCAGCGAGCGAACGACGGAGCGCGCGGTCAGTGAGCAGGCGCTCGAGCTGCGCGTCAATGTCCGCTGCATCGATGTGATGCAACGGCCGAAGGCGCGCGAACGGTTCGATTTCTGGATATGTGATGCACGCAGTCGCACAACCCGACGCGAACGCTTCCGCAGCAAACTTGCCGTAGGACAGAAACAGCTGATCGATGGCAACGTCGGCATCGCGCAGTGTTTCGCGCACGACGGCGTTAGGCACTTTCTCAAGGAGCTTCAGCTCGAACCGGACTCCGCGCGCAGCAAGCCGATCAAGCGACTCGAGAATCTCCCGCGTTCCCTTGCATGCGCGGTCGGACGGCGCGTGCACGACCACCGGGATTTCGCGATCGGTAATACGTTCCGTGTACAGCGACAGATCGAGCACATACGCGAAGTGCATGTACGGACGCAGTGCGAGCCCTGACTGATTCGGTACCGACACGACGAGCGATGCATACCGCTCCATCAGCCGCATGGCCTGCATCGGGCGTGGCAGCGGGTCCTTCACGTAGAATTCGCCGTGCACCTCGGGCAGCACACCGAACTCCTGATGGTACGCCGACGAGTGCCGGATATCGTCCCCGTTGCAGATCGCGATGATCGCTTTCCCCGCGTTGCGAATCACTGGCAGATCGACCGCGCCCGGCAGTAGCGTTTCGCCAAACTGAAAGACGAATAAGTCGTGCTCGTCGATCAATCGCGCGATCAATCCGGGGTCACGATTCTTCGAGAGGTCGACATCGTACGAGAGTTCGCGAAACATCGGATTGTGTTCGCGAATGACCGTGGTGACTTGATGACCCAGCGCGCGAAAGCCGGCCGCGTAGTCCGGAATCTGTCCGCCAATCTCCTTCGGCCCGATCAGGATTCGGAGCGGACGATTGCGCACGAGCGGCTTGTGTCCGGCGAGACGCGTCGGGCTCACGTTAAAATGGTGTGGAGATGTTCCGTGAAGTGTGCGCGCGACGGACCAAGCAGCGCGTTCATGCGGCGGTCGTCAGCAACGTATGCCGGGCCGGCGGCGCCAGCGTTGGTAAACGTGGGTGCAACACCCAGCGCGCTGCCGAGCAGTTCACAGATCGCCCGCAATGAAAGCACTTCAGGACCGCGCACGTTGACGGTGGCGGCTTCGGAGAGCGACAGCGATTCAACGATGCAACGCGCCGCGTCAGTTGCGTGCGTCGGTGAGATCAGCATTCCGTCGTCACCGGCAAGCTGTACTGCGTTGCCACGACGGACGGTGTCGCAAAGACGAGGGATCAGCATGTGTCGCTGCTGCCCTGCGCCGTAGATGAAGAACGGGCGCAACACAACCGGCACAAACAGGCCACGATAGGCGTGTACCAACGCTTCGGACGCGAGCTTGGATGCCTGATACCACCCCGCCTGCGCGGGTGTCGCGATCGGCGCGTCTTCACCAAACGGTTCCGTCGAGGGCGCATACACTCCACCCGACGATGCGTACACAAAGTGCGACGTACCAACGCGAGCGGCGTAGCGCGCCAGCCGTTCCGTCGCGTTGATGTTCACGGCGAGAACATCAGCAGCGCCATCGGGGAATTCGCGAAAGCGCCGCGACTGCGCGAGATGCACCACAGCGTCCACGTGCGTCGGCAAACCGTCCGTAAAATCATCAGTCGCGAGGTCGCGGACGAGATGCTGCACATGCGGTCGCGCTTCGCCTTCTGCGCGCGCAATTGCAACGACGTCCCAGCTTTCGGCGAGCATCGGGACGAGGTGACGACCAACAAGTCCGCCCGCACCCGTCACCACACATGTGCGTCGCACCGTCGTTGTGGTCATCTAGGAGGCGATCGCAAATGCGCGATCCGACACGATGCGCCGAGTCGACGTGCCAAGGAAGAGATCCTGCCAGATCACGTAGACGAACAGTCGCCACGCGAGACTCATCGCGACGCTATCGCTTGCACTCCAGCTGTGAGACGGTGTGCGAGCCTGTACGATCGCGGCAAGTTCGGTCGCGCGCGCCTGCTTGGGCGCGCTCTGCCATGCCTCGGAGTGCGACGCGGCAAGCAACATGGGCCCGAGCGATCCGTTGGCCCACGCAATCAGCGGCGATTCAAATCCAAGCTTTGAGGTGCGCGTGCGGATCGCCTCCGGCATGATGCCGACCATGGCGTCACGCAGAATGCGCTTGCTGAGAGTCCCGTCAAATTTGGTCGTGCCCGGCAACGCGAACGAGTACGCAACCAGATTCCAGTCGAGAAATGGCGACCGGACTTCAACGCCATTGGCCATCGAGCAACCGTCGTAGTTGCGGAGGATGGCCGGCAAGTGCGTCTGATGAAAATCAGCGTACAACGCGTCGTTGAGCTGCGCAGCCGGCAGTTGACGATACCAGTTGTAGCCGGCCAGCAGCTCATCGCCACCGTGGCCATCGAGGGTCACTACGACCCCATTTTCGCGCATCGTGCGATAGATGTTGAGCACCGGCACGGCGGGCGCGCCGCTCAAATCGTCCATCGCCCACACACTCTTGGCGATATCGTCGAGTGCGCGATCGGGCTCGAACGGCCAGTACGTCGGCGAAGCCTTCGTGTGCGCGACGACAATGTCGGCAAACTCGCGTTCGTCTACGGCGTGGCCGGGAAACGTCGCAATGAAAGTGCGCTGCCAGTCGGTCGCACAACGCGCCATGTCTGCATGCACGTCGTTGCGCGCGACATGCGCCATCGCCGACGCAACCGCACTCGAATCGAGCCCGCCGGACAACGACGTCCCGATCCGCACATCGCTCCGCATGCGCAAACGCACAGCATCGAGAAAGAGCGAACGGAATTGCTCCACCTGCTCTTCATAACGTGCGGGTATGGAAGGCAAATGATCGCGCGTCTCCCACCAGCGCGCAAAGCCGGGCGTACCGTTGTTGGTCACCGTCAATGAGTGCCCCGGCGGAATGCGATGCACGCCATTCAACCCAGTCGCCATCGTCACGCCGTCATACGACGTTGGATTCGAAAAAAACAGCGCGGCCGCCTCTTCACTCACGCTCGGCGCGAAATCCGGAAGTGCCAGGAACGCCTTGATCTCCGACGCAAACGCCACGCGCGTTCCCTGTACCGATACGTACAACGGCTTCACACCAAAGCGATCGCGTGAGAGAAAGAGTGTCTGTGTTGCGGGCGTCCACACCGCAAACGCCCACATGCCGTTGAAGCGACGCTGGCAATCCTCGCCCCAGCGATGAAACGCGGCGGCGACCACTTCGGTGTCGGTCTCAGTGCGAAAGCGATATCCGTCCTTTCTCAGCGTCTCGCGCAACTCGAGGAAGTTGTAGATCTCGCCATTGAGCGTGATGTAGATCGTCGTGCCGTCGGGACAGTCCACCGCCATTGGGCAACGCCCCGCGGGAGTCGGGTCCAGGATCGACAGTCGGCGATGACCCAGCGCGATCGGTCCGGCGCAATACGTTCCGCGGCCGTCGGGACCTCGATGCGCCAATGCGTCGGTGAACTCGTCGATGAGCTCAGCAACGCCTGCGCGCGAAAAATCGAGGAGACCGACGATGCCGCACATACTCGGATATCTGGGGATGTGGTGTCACGCGGAGCCGTGACGTCCCATCCGTTTGCACGATCAGTGCCACCAGTCAAACTGCTTTAGGTCAATGACTTAGCTCATTTTTGCACTCGGCCGGAATGCACAGACCCGGCATCAATCGTTCCACGTGCGGCAATTGCTGCCGTCGAATGAATGGAATTGCAACCGCGTTGCTCGTCGCCTTCACGAGACCAGTCGTTGCAGTTCCAGCGTCGCCGGCGCCGCGCCGATCTCTGCGATCCCGCACCGCACCGTCTCCACCGCGGAACCCCAGTCACCCGCAGTCTGCTGCCGCACGCAACGCACGCTCGCATACCACGGCGTATCGCGGGTTGCCACGCCTCGCGCAGCCCAGCGCCAATCGAGCCCCACGCGCGGCAACAGCAGCCAGCACGGCACACCCAACGCTCCCGCGAGATGCGCGACCGCGCTGTCGACGGAGATCACGGCATCGAGCGACGCAACCAGTGCAGCCGTGTCGGCAAAGTCGCTCAACGCCGACCCGCTATCGACGATACGCAACTCCGCGCGCGCATCCCTGGGCATCTTTGCAATCACCGTCGCCAGATCAGCACCGCGCGCGCCGTTTTGTAAACTCACCCACTCGACACCTTGCAGACCGAAGAGCGGCGCCAACGCCTCGAGGCCGCACGAGCGATGCATATCGTTCACGTGCGTGCCGCTCCCGGCCCACACCATCCCGACGCGCACAACACGCGATGCCTGAACACTCCGCGTCTCGGCCTTCTCCAACGAAGTCGCGCGATCACTCAGCGGCGTGATATACGGCGCGCTTCTCACATATACCTGCGCGTCCGTCACGCACTGCAGGCGATGCGGTAATCCCGTCAGCGGTAGCTGCAGATCGTGCACCGGCAGCACGTCGCCGTTGCACACGACTTGATCAGCGACATTCGCGTGACGCAGCAACGCTTCCAACGACGCCGGCACCTGAAGCACCACGCGTGCGCCTCGCTCGCGAAGCATGGGCAGATAGCGCACAAATTGCAGCGTATCGCCAAAGCCCTGCTCTGCGTGCACAAGCACGGTGCGACCGTTCACCGCTTCACCTTCCCATCTTGGCATTTCCCACACGCGTCTCTGCCCATCAAGCAGCGTCGTCTTCTCGCGCCACTCATACTCGGCCCACCCTTCCGCCCACCGATGTTGCGCCAACAGTGACACCGCGAGGTTCACGTGCGCACCCGCGTGCGCAGGCGCGAGTCGCAACGCTTCGCGCGCCTCCATTTCGCCCTCAGTGTATCGATCCGCGAAGTTGAGCACGGCCGCGAGATTCGCGCGCGTCTCTACATGTGCTGGCGCGAGCTGCAGCACGCGACGATAGGCAGGCTCTGCTTCGTCCACGCGACCCGCTGTCTGCAGTGCGCGCGCATAGCCGTACCACACGAGTGCTGAATCAGGATCGAGCGATGTCGCGCGCTTGAGTGGCGCGATCGCTTCACTCACTCGCCCCGCCGCAACGAGCGCGTTGCCGAGGTTGAGCTGAATGCCCGCCGCATGAGGCACGTCGCGCGCGAGAGGCTTGAGCAGCGTGATTGCGCCAGTGGCGTCTCCGCTCTCGAGACGCAGCACGCCAAGCGCATTACGCACGCCCTTGTGACGCGCATCAAATGTCAACGCGCGATCGAGTAATCGTATCGCGCGCGACGTTTCACCAGCCTGCACGAGTGCGAGCGCCGTACGAAACTGTTCGTCCGCCTGGGCGGTTTTCGTACGAGCGCTCATCCCGTGAGATGTCGTGATGTGTCGTGTGCTACTGATCGGCGTCCGTCGCGCAACGGCAACAGCGACCGCGTCTACTGCATGCGCAGGCCGAGCGCCTGCGGCTTGTAGACCGACAGGTCGAGCGGACGACGCATGTCGTGCGCGTCATCGCGACTGAGCACCTGCATACCGACCCGCTGCGTCAGATTGAACACAAGCGGGGCCCGGCAGTTGGCCGTTGCGTTCTCGCCATCGCGATGCGGCAGCGTGATCATCACCAGTCCGAACGCATCGCTCTCATTCTTGATGGAAAGCATATCGCGCTCCACATCGCCAATATCGAAGCTGTACGACGCGTCGAGCAGGAACGGATCGCCGAGGATGAACGTAACGCCGGCGTCATCAATGGACTGCAGCCACCAGAGTCCTTCGCGCGCAGCTGGAATGAGCACGAAGTTCTGGTGCGACGGAAAGCCACCGATCGGTGTAGGGAAATGCATCACCCACTTTGACGACACTTCGATGTCGCCGAGTGCGCTCGAGGAGATGTGCAAGGTCGACGGTTCTGGCGTCGAGTCGGCAACGACGCCTGCCAACGGGGCGTCGACAGGGAGTGGAGCGGATCGGGCAGTCAACATGTAGTGGTTCGATCAGGATGCGGTGAACTCCAGAGCACGATGCGCGCCTTCGCGCTGACGCTGCTCAGATGTAATTCGCCAGACTCAGAGTCAGGATCTTCGATGTGGCACCCATCGCCGCCTGATACAGCGTCTGCTTACCCACCAACTCCGCGAGCGCCTGATCGACTTCCGTGTCGCGCAGATCGGAGCGAAATGACTTCAGTGTTTCCTCGAGTGAATCGAGATTCGTACGTGCGATATCGAGCTCGTTCGCGCGCGCGCCCTGCGTACCGATCAGCGTCTGCACACTGCTCGTCGCGGAGTTGATGCGCGTCAGTGCAGCCGTGATCCCTGCAACGTTGTTCGTACCCAGCGCATCCGACAGCGCGCGAAGCGACTCGAGTGCGTCCGTTGTAAGAAAGACTTCCGTTCCGTTGTGATTCGGCGTGACGAACTTTCCGTCGCCGACTTCGATGGGTGTCGAACCACTCGGGTCGACCGGCGCGCTCGTCGCGTCGACAAGACGTGAGAACGGTGTGATCGATGTTGCCGGGACCGCGAAGGGTTGTTCGCCCGCGCGCGTACCGCCGAAGAGATAGTCGTCCCCGATGCGGGTGTTGCCCAGGTCCACCGCAAAGCTGATCAGCTGATCGACTTCGGCTTTCGCGATGAGGCGTGTCTGCGCACTCCCCGTTGACGATGCCTGACCGACGGCGAGTTCCGCGGCGCGCGTCATGGTGGTTGTCAGATTGTCGAGCACACTCTCCGCTGCGGTGGAGCGAGTCGTGCCCTTCTGACTGTTCTGACGAAACCGTTCGATCGCGCGGAGCGAGCTGCCCACTCGAACGACTTCACTTCCCGACGTCGGATCATCCGACATGCGTCGGATCCGAACGCCGGAGGAGATATCCTCACGCAGCTTGTCGATCCCCTGCAGGCTTGATTGCAGGCGGCTCTGACTTTGCCGCAGGATCATCTGATTGGAGATGCGCATGGTGAGGCGGGTTGCAGATCAGTGTCACACGGAGCCACGCGACCGATACGCCGGTGGCCCCTGTGGGTTGAGTATCGGAGCACCGTGCGGCACTCTTTAGCGGCTATTTTTGCCGGGTCGGCGGAAATAGTGCATACTGTTCTGACGCGCGCGCGCCGTGCCGGTCACCTCCCCTCCCTAGTCCCACTCGATGGCCACCATTCTGTACGTCGATGACGAGCCCAGTGTCGGACTGATCCTCGAAGACACCCTGGAGCGAGCTGGACATTCACCGGTAGGTGCACGGAGCGTGCCGGAAGCGCTGCAGGTGCTGGAGCGAGGCGGAATTGACCTGATCATCTCCGACTATAGAATGCCGGGGCTGACCGGGCTGGAGTTCATCCAGCTGCTGGCGCGCGAGGGGTACGACATCCCGCTGATCATGCTCACCGGCTACGCCAGCATCGAGCATGCGGTCGCGTCGATCAAGGCGGGAGCGATTGATTACATCACCAAACCGGTCCGCCCACAGCAGCTGGAACTGGCTGTCGATCAGGCCCTCGAGTTTGTCCGTCTTCGCAGGGAAAACGAGACGCTCCGCAAGGAAGTGATGCAGTTCCGGAACGAGCGCCAGATCATCGGCGACTCGGCGGCGATCCGTCGGATTATGCAGACCGTCGCCATGGCTGCCCCAACCCGCGCGACCGTGCTGTTGCAGGGCGAATCCGGGACGGGTAAGGAGCTGTTCGCCCGCGCCATCCACGACCAGAGCGACCGCCGCGACAAGCCGTTCATCAAGCTGAATTGCGCCGCATTGCCTGAAGGGCTGGTCGAAAGTGCCCTCTTTGGACATGAAAAGGGCGCGTTCACCGGAGCCATCAAGCGGGTGGAAGGCGCCTTCGAGCGGGCCAATCGTGGGACGCTGTTGCTGGACGAAATTTCCGAGATGCGGCTGGATTTGCAGGCTAAGCTCCTTCGTGTGCTGCAGGAACAGGAGTTCGAGCGGGTCGGCGGAACGTCGCCGATCAAGGTGGACGTCCGCATCGTGGCCACCACCAACCGCGATCTGGCCGCCGAGGCGGACAACGGGACCTTCCGTCAGGACCTCTACTATAGGTTGTCGACGATCCCCGTCCTGATCCCACCCCTTCGCGACCGCGCGGAAGACATTCCGGTCCTGGCGCTCCGCTTCGCGATGCGGACCGCCGCCGAAATCGGGAAGAAGATCGAAGGGCTGTCGCCCGACGCCCTCGAGTCGCTCCAGCAGTATCCGTGGCCCGGCAACATCCGCGAACTCCAGCATGTCATCGAGCGGGCGGTCATCCTCACCCCGGATGCGATGATTCAGCCGCACTGCCTCGAAGGGACCCGATTCGGACTCGCCCACTCGCTCGGCGCACCATCGATGCGCCCTCGGTCAGTGTCAGGGTCGTCGGACGGAACGCGCGCCGCGGCAAAGGCAGGCGCGGCGGCAGCCGCGCTCAGGGCGGCCGGAGGCGGTGCGGACGGCGAGATCAACCTCACCTCCCTCAATGTTGCCAACGCGGAGCGAGTGCTTATTCAGCATGCGCTGTCAGCTGCCGATAACAATCGGACGAAAGCGGCGGAACTGCTTGGAATCAGCGTTCGGACGCTGCGGAACAAGCTCAACGGCCCCGGAAAGGACGCGGACGAAGAGTAGATCGGAGCGTGACTGCGAAGTCGTGAGTGGTGAGTTCGAGTTTCGGGTTTGCGGTCACTAGTCGGCAAGAACGGCGCATGTTGGATAGGCAGATTGTGCCGGAATAACTTCCCCGACCCGTGGTTTGTGATTGAGGCGGGGCCGATTTGATCCCCAAATTCGCCTCTGAAGAATTTCTATAAGTCGTTCAATGATATTGCTTTAGCTGTGCGCACGCGCGGGTGATTTCCCCCCGCAGACAGCCCCGCCACAACTGTGGCCCGCGCATTGCTTTTTCCGGTGGTGGAAACGCTCGTCATTTCACCCCGGATCCCGCCGATGCTCTTCGGACTCATCGATCGCACCAGTTCCGCCGCTTCGCTTAACTCCGGTCTCGACCGGAGCATGGAGCGCCAGCGCGGTATCGCCGACCGTGTCGCCAAAGCATCGCTGCAGAACGGCGACGGCTTCGCGCTCAAGGCGGAAGGCAGTCAGGCCGAACAAGCCGTTCAGGCCGCCAACTCGGTGAACATCGAAGACGAGATGGTTGCTCTCGCGGATGAACAGCTCCGCTTCGCCGCCACGGCCAAGCTGCTCGAAAAGACGTACGCTCGCCTCCGTGGCGCCATCAAGGGTCAAGGCTGATGCCCGGAGATCCGGTCATTCGCCCGATGTTCCGTTCACTCGGCATTGCTGCCAGCGGTCTTTCCGCGCAGCGCCAGAGGATGGAAACCATCGCGCAGAATATCGCCAACGCCGACGTCACTCGTGGCGCCGACGGCGGCCCGTACAAGCGTCGCGATGTGGTGCTCGAGGCAGCCACGTCATCGAACGCGCTTTACCCCGGACCCAGCCAGAGCGATGGCGTGTCGGGAAAGGGTATGGGTCGCTCAAATGTGCGCGGCATCGATGGTATGGAGTCGCTGACCGGCGACTCCGCGCGCGCGATCGAAGTGCCGGTGCTTTCGAAAGAAGGAATCTCCGCTGGTGACAGCGGCGAGTATGGCGTGCGCATCGCAGGCTACGCCGAAGATCAGGGCGAAGGTCGCTTGGTGTACGAGCCCGGCCACCCCGACGCGAACGAGAGCGGCTTTGTCCGCTACCCCAACATCGACACCACTCAGGAGCTCGTCCGCCTCATGGATGCCAAGCGCATTTACGAAGCGAACGCCGCGGTCTTTCAGACTGCGAAGTCGATGCTCCGCGCTTCACTCGACATCTGAACATGGCAATCAACGGCATCACCAATCCACTGCTCGCCGGACTCGGCTCGATCGCGCGTCCCGACGCTGCGCGCACGAACACCGAACGCACGCAGCCGAATGGAACTGACCGCACGGGCGCGGCGCCGATCGCGCGTCCTGCGCTCAAGCCGCAGACGCCGATCGCTGGACAGAACGCGGCGCAGAGCGCGGTGCCTGTCGAAGCACCGGCCGGTACCGATCCCACGCTGTGGAGTGTGTTGACCAGTGAAGAGCGGAACTTCTTCGCCAAGACATCGGCGATGGGGCCGCTCACGTACAGCCGCATCAAGGACGTCACGAACCCCGTCACGCCAGCCGCACGCGGTGTGCGTCTCGACGTTCGCGCCTGATCCTGACCGAGCCCGCCATGTCTTCACGTATCGATCTCATCTCGCGCTCCATGACCCAGTTTCCGGGTCAGGATGCTGCTGCTGCGAAACAGGTTCCCGTCATTGCTGATGGTGAAAATTCGTTCGGCAACACGCTCAAGCGCGCCATCAATGAAGTGAGCGATTCACAGGATCGCACTGGGGATCTGGTTCAACGCTTTCTCGGCGGCGACAAGAACGTCGAGCTGCATCAGGTCATGGCCGCGAGCGAAGAGTCGGGGATCGCGATGGATCTGCTGATCGAGCTGCGCAACAAGACCGTCGAAGCATATCGGTCCGTGATCAACATGCAGTCCTGAGACAATGCCCGACTTTTTGCAGAATCTGTTCGGCCGAGTCGGTGGCGCTCGTCAAGCCGCGATCATTCTCGTCGGCTTGCTGGTGACTGGCGCGGTGTACGGGGTGTCGCAGTGGGCAGCACAACCGAATTTGGTGCCGTTGCTGACGAACGTCAGTCCGTCGAATGCCGGAAAGATGACGGCCAAGCTCACCGAACTCGGGATCGTCAACAAGCTCGGAGATGGCGGCACGGCAATTCTCGTCGATTCCGCTGATGTCGCAAAGGCGCGCGTCGAACTCGCCAGCGCCGGAATCACGGACGCTGGTCGTCCCGGGCTTGAGCTGTTCGACAAGCCGGCGTGGGGCATGACCGACTTCACGCAGAAAGTGAATTTCCGTCGCGCGATGGAAGGTGAACTCGAGCGCAACATCGGCAGCATGACCGGTGTGAAGACCGTACAGGTGCACCTCGCCCTCGAAGACGATCAGATCTTCAAGCAGAACGAGCGTCCGTCGAAAGCATCGGTGACGCTGACGATGGCCGATGGCGCAACACCCGCAGCGGGCACCGTCAAAGGCATCACGCGCCTCGTTGCCGGAAGCGTCGGTGGGCTCACACCAGACAACGTTACGGTCGTCGATGAACGCGGCCAGGCACTGACGCTCGACAACTCGAACACCGTTGCCGGTCTCACGAGCCAGCAGCTCGAACAGCAGATCGAAGTCGAACGCCAGCTCAAGGCGAAAGTCGAGCAGCTCTTGATTCCGACGTATGGCGATGGGAACGCGCGCGTTCAGATCTCCGCGTTGCTGAACTTCGATCGTGTCGAGCGCACCACGCAGTCGATCGATCCCGACAAGCAGGCGGTACTCAACGAGCACGCCGAAGTCGTTTCGCCAAGCACGCCGGCGCAAGGAGCCGCGTTGAACAACACGACGACGTCGTACGACTACACGCGCGAGAACACGACCTACGTCGGCGCCGTGGGTGGCATCAAGAAGTTGACCGTTGCCGTGCTCATCGCCGACAAAGTGACGATGCCTCCGCCGCCAACGGATACGGGGGCCAAGGCCAAGGCTGCTGCCGCTCTCGTTCAGCCGACGATTACGCCGCGTACCGCCGATGAGCTGGCCAACGCCGAGAAGCTGGTTCGCGGCGCAATCGGCGCCGACTCAACGCGTGGTGATGTGGTCAGCGTGGTGAGCGCACCGTTCTACATGCCGCCACTGCCGGTGAAAGCCGAGCCCGCGCCGGCGTTGCCGCTCACGAAGCAGCTGCTCGCCAATCCGAAGCCCGTCGTCTCCATCGCGGCGCTCGTTGTCGTGCTCATCATCGCGGTGCTCATGCTCGGCGCACTACGCCAGAAGAAGCCCGCACTCAACGGACAGTCGCAGAATACGTTGCCGTCGGCTCCCGACTATGCCCAGCTCCCCGCGTCGAGCCAGATGCAGGGCGCGATGCAGCAGTCGTTGCAGAATGGCATGCCATACAACAACGGCAACAACACGCTGTCGTCGCATACCAATGAATACGAGGCGCAGCAGCACGAAGAACAGCGTCGTGTCGTGCACCTCCCGCCTCCGGTCACGACCGAAGAGCGCGAGCAGGCGATGGCTACCGTTCAGCAGCGCCCCGAGGCCGCGATCCGCGTGTCGAAGGCGTGGCTGCGCGCTGACAACTAAGCGGACGATACCATGGTCGCACTCGCCCGTATCAACACAACCGATAAATATTCGCCGGAGCGTCTCACGGGTCGGCAGAAGACGGCCATCGTCTGTATGGCGATCGGACCGGAGCACGCGGCGACGATCACAGCGGGCCTCAATCCCGAAGAAGCTGAAGTCGTCGCACTTGAGATGGCACAGCTTGATCGCGTGCCGCCGACAACTATCGACTTTGTGCTCTCGGAATTTCTCGAGCTCACACTCGGTGTCGATTCCATCAGCACCGGCGGTGTCGAATTTGCGCGCGATGTGCTCGAGCGCGCATTCGGTGCACAGAAGGCGCAGATCATCCTCAAGCGTATTCAGGGGCAGCTCGCTGACAGCGACCGTTTCGGTCGCTTGCGTCGTGCAGATCCCCAGCAGCTTGGCAGCACGCTGCGCGGCGAACACCCACAGACCATCGCACTCATTCTCGCACACCTGGACCCGGGACACGTCGCTGCAATTCTGCGCGAAATCGACCCGGCACTCGGCGGTGATGTGATGTATCGCATCGCGCGCATGGAGAAGGTGTCGCCGGAAATGATCTCGCTCGTTGAACGCGCGATCGGTAACGAAGCAGACCTCGCCTTCTCGCAAGGCATGAGCACCGTTGGCGGGCCGGCCGCCGTGGCCGCCGTGCTCAACCTGGTCAGCACATCGCTCGAGAAGGAATTGCTCGACTTCGTTGCAGAAAAGGACCCGCACATCAGCGATCAGATCAAGAACCTCATGTTCGTTTTCGAGGATCTCTCGTCGCTTGACGACAAGTCGCTGCAGCGTTTGCTGCGCGAAGTGGACGTGAAGCAGCTGGCCCTTGCACTCAAGGCAGCAAGTCCGGAGCTCAAAGCCAAGATCATGGCAACGATGTCGCAGCGTGCCGTCGCTGGTCTCAAGGAAGAGATGGAATTCCTCGGCCCGGTCAAGATGCGCGATGTCGAAGCGGCACAGACGGACATCGTGTCGAAGGTGCGCGCGTTGGAAGAGTCGGGCGAGATCGTGATGAGCGGCGGTACCGACGATGTCATCATCTAATCAGACGCGACCTGTGGATTGCATGCCCTGGGCACTCGACGAACTGGCGCTACCCGACATCTTCGCGATGCCGATGCAGCCGATGCGTCACGAGTCCGTCGCTGAGTCAACCGATCACGCGTCCGATCCGTCTACGTTCGCAATGAACGCAGCACAGATCGAGTCGGATGCCTACGCGCGTGGGCTCGCTGACGGCGAAGCGACCGCCCGTCAGTATGCAGAAGCGACGATTGCATCGTCCGTGCAGGCGCTGACGGATGCGATCGAGTCGGTGCGCGCGCACGAAGCGCGCTGGACGTCCAACGCAGAAGAGAACGTCGCTGCGCTCGCCATCATGGTGGCGCGTCATCTGGTGCAGCGCGAAGTCGACGCCGATCCCGAGATCGTGCGCGGGCTGGTGCATCGCGCACTGTCGCAGTTCCCGATCGATCAGGTGATCACGGTTCGTTTGAATCCCGAAGACGTCGCGTCCTGCGGTGCGACCGTCAAGCCCGATGCGGCTGGACGCATGCGTGATGTCCGCTGGATCTCCGACGCGCACATTCAGCGCGGTGGATGTCTGGTTGAAGGACGCGAGCGGATCATCGACGGTCGTGTCGACACGTCGCTCGAGCGCGCCTATCGCGCGGTCGGACAGGTGCAGGCATGAGCGTCACGACACAGCTGTCGACGTCCTACAAGGACGACACCGCACCGGTTTCCGACTCGATGCTGTCCCGTCTCGACGACGTGGATCGCTTTGCGGCGTACGGTCGTGTCACGCGTGTCGTCGGCCTGGTACTCGAAGCAACCGGGCTTGAAGTCGGACTCGGTGCACTGTGCCGCATCACCAGCCATTCGCGCGATCGCTCGGTGCTTGCCGAAGTGGTCGGCTTTCACGAGCGCGGCGTACTGCTGATGCCACTCGGCGAACTCGATGGTCTGCATCCGGGCAGCAGCGTGCAGCCCCTCGGTCGTACGTTCGGTGTCGACGTCGGCCCTGGTCTGCTAGGTCGTGTGTTGAATGGTCTCGGCCATCCAATCGACGGTAAGGGCAAGCTCGATGTCGTTGAGCGCGTGCCGCTCTCGGCCGAGCCGCCAAATCCGCTCGAGCGCGAGACGATTGATCGTCCACTGGAAACTGGCGTACGCGCCATCGATGGGTTGCTCACGATCGGACGAGGACAGCGTGTAGGAATTTTCGCTGGTTCCGGCGTGGGCAAAAGCACGATGCTCGGCATGATCGCACGTCACGCGCAAGCCGATGTGAACGTGATTGCACTGCTCGGCGAACGCGGTCGTGAAGTGCGCGACTTCATCGAGAATTCGCTTGGGCCGGAAGGGCTCGCGCGGTCGATCGTGATCGTTGCAACCGGTGATCAGGCGGCGCTCATTCGCGCACGTGGTGCACTCGTGGCGACGGCCATTGCGGAATACTTCCGCGATCAGGGGAAGCAAGTGCTGTTGATGGTCGACTCGGTCACCCGTGTGGCGATGGCGTGGCGCGAGATCGGATTGGCAACAGGGGAGCCGCCGACCACCAAGGGCTATCCGCCTTCTGTCTTTGCTGCACTGCCGCGTTTGCTCGAGCGCGCGGGCAATGCCGCCG
>JBKJTE010000134.1:0-8943 GCA_046590495.1 Gemmatimonas sp.
GGCGGTGGGACCGTCCTGGCCAGAGATCCGGCAGAGATAACACTTCGCATGGTGTACGAAGCGGTCGAGTCGCGCGATTGCGAAATGATCGGACGACACGCCAACGAGGTCGGAGCAAGCTGCTCCGTCGCGCCGATTATCGCCGACTATCTGGACGAGTTGTATGCCGATGCTGAAGAAGCATTGCGTCGCCGTCTCGAGCTGGTCACCGTCGCACAAATGGCGCAATCGGTCATGGACCGTGTGCGTCGCAGTACTGCGCACTCGGCGGCGTTTCCGCTGCCGAACAGCGCCTCCGCCCGCACCATCGTCCGCCACTAGCGGACCCCCCAGAGGAATTCGTTCGATGGCTACAATTGAATTCGTAACAGGCAGTGGCACGAAGCGTGCCGACCGTACAGATCGCGTTGTCGTGGCCAATCCGCGCCATCATGCCGACTACCAGTGGTGGATGAGTGTGAGTGCCGTTGCGACGGTGGTCTTCCTGCTCGCTGTTGCTCCCTTGAGCGCAGCGCAACCGGTTCGCGATTCTGCGCGCGCGTCGGCGCATAGCACGCGAGACGACTCGGTGCGTGGGACCGTGTTGGCGCAGCGTGGCGACAGCGCGCTGACCTTCGCCGCGAGTGTGTTACCGTATGCACTCGCTGAGAACGCAGTTCTTCGCGCGCCGGGCACGAGTCGCTTTGCGGGCAGTCATGTGGGCGCTGCGACGGTTGACAGTGTGCTCGGAGCGCTCTGCGCTGCGAGTGGCGGCACGGTCGCCGGCGTTCAGCATTTCTCTGCCGACTCAGGTGCGGGTGCGATTCTGCTGCTTCGTTCCAGCCGCACGGGCAACCGTCGCTTCGCCTGGCATGAAGTGCTGGTCTATCATCTGGACGCAACGCAGCGCATCAATGCGATGGAGCTGTACGTCGAAGACCAGCGCACGTGGGATAGGCGCTTCCCGCGCGAAGACGGCGTGTCGCGGGTCTCTCTCGTGACGGAGCGCAACGTCGCGGCGACCCGCGAGCGTGTTCATGGAGCCCGGTTTGTGGCCGGCAATGGCAACCACGTGGTCGCGGTCGTTGATGAGCCGGGCGATGTGTTGGCGGCCGGCATGGGCATGCGCCGCACAACGCTGGTTGAGCAGACGATCGCGGCGACGGGAGCTGTGCGTGCGACATCCCGCTTCGCACCCTCTGCGTTGGCCATGAAGGCCGGCGCTCAGGTTGCGCGATAGTTGGTTCTTCCTGTCGTTGTTCTGCTTGTCTTTGTCGTCCTTGTCTTTGTCGTCCTTGTCTTTGTGCACGTTTCCAATGCGTTCTTGCTTTTGAAGCCTGTTGTATTCGCGTGATTCGCGTCATCGGTGGCTGCAGCTCAGTTCCTCCGTAACGCGAACGGCACCCGCGTCGCTGCGCTGAGAAGCGTCGGCGCCGTTCGGTACTCGGCTTCGCCAATACACAGGTTCCCGTCCTCGCCCGCGTGATGCACATTCGTGGTATGCGCATCCCCCGGTTTCAGAGCATTCTTCGCGTCGCCGTTGGCGCGACGTTCTCGGCAGCATGCAGTGCCAACGCGCAGCTGGCGCGTCGCGCCGACATTGTCTTGCTGCACGGCCATGTGATCACCGTCGATTCCACGGATCGTATAGCGCAGGCAATCGCCATCGCTGGCGAGAAGATCATCGCGGTCGGCACGGACGCACAGATACTTCGGCTAGCCAGCGCACGGACGCGGCGAATCGATCTGCGCGGTCGCACCGTCACGCCCGGGTTGCTCGACGCACACAACCACTTCGCCGGCGGCGGCGGTGATCGGCTGTTCGTGGTGGATGTGGGCTACCCTGCGGCCAAGAGTGTCGCCGATATGGTGGCAGCCGTTGGCGCGCAGGCAAAAAAAGTGTCCGCCGGTGCATGGGTCGAAGGACGCGGCTGGGACGAGGGGAAACTCGCCGAGCACCGATTACCAACGGCGAGCGATCTTGATGCTGTCTCGTCGCATAATCCCGTGTGGCTCGAGCAGACGACGGGACACTACGGCGTGGCCAACAGTGTCGCGCTGGCGAAGGCCGGGATCACGAAGGATACGCGCGATCCTCCGAATGGGACCATCGATCGCCATCCCGATGGGACGCCGACGGGTGTCCTGAAAGAAGCGGCGCAGGGACTGGTGCGTCGGCTCATTCCTGCGCGGGCTACCGCCGACGTCGAAGCCGGCATTCGCGATCTGGCGCAAGCCTTTGTGGCCGAAGGAATGACGGGACTCAAGGAGCCCGGCATAGACGCGGCGACGTGGGATGCGTACAAGCGCGTCGAATCCGAAGGCAAGTTGCCGGTGCGTGTATTCGCATTGTGGCGCGGCGGCAGCACCACCGCGTCAGCGCGCACAGTGATTGCCGAACGCGCCGCGACGACGCGCCCGTATCAGTCCACCGGTGACGATCATGTGGTCTCGGGTGGCGTGAAGTTATACATGGACGGCAGTGGTGGCGCCCGTACCGCCTGGTTGTACGACGATTGGAACAAGAACAGCTCCGAAGTGGATACCGGCAACAAGGGTTATCCTGCTTCGAATCCGGATACGATTCGCGCCATGATCCGCATGTTTCATGACGCCGGCATGCATGTCAGCGTGCACTCCATCGGCGACAAGGCGATCGACTACACCGTCGACAGCTATGCGCTGGCGATGAAAGCCAATCCAAAGCGCGGACTTCGGCACGGCATCATTCACGCAAACATTCCGACCGACCATGCCATCGATGAGATGGCGCGACTGCAGCGCGATTACGACGCCGCATTCCCCGAACCGTCGGCGACGTTCACGTGGTGGCTGGGTGACACGTATGCGGCAAACTTCGGGGTCACGCGTTCGCTGCGACTGAATCCATTCGGGACTTTTCTCAAGCGCGGCGTCCGCTGGGCGAACGGTTCTGATTTTTCCGTGACGCCCTTCCCCGCACGTTACGGCATCTGGTCTGCCGTCGCGCGACAGACCTTGCTCACTGACGGCAAGACTGATCCGTTTGGCCGCAAGGAATCGGTGGACGTGCATGTCGCGCTGCGCGCAGTTACGATCTGGGCCGCACACCAGATGTTTCTCGAGAAGAAGATCGGCTCGATCGAACCTGGAAAGTACGCCGATCTCGCCGTATGGGACCGCGACCCCTACAAAGTGTCGACGGTACAGCTCAAGGATATGACCTGCGAGATGACGCTCTTTGCCGGCCAAGTTGTCTTCGAGCGCAACGCCAAGAAGTAGCGCGCAATCGTCATAGCCGGGCAGCTACTGCTTGGTCGCCTTCATCCACTGATCAAGCCAGTGGCGTTCGTTGATCATGCGATGCACGATGTTCCATGATCCGCTGATCGAGTGCGGCATGTCGGCGTATTGAATCATCTTCGCTGGCACGCCGTTCTTCTTGAGTGCGACGTACATCTGCTGCGCTTCTGAGTATGGCACGCGCTGATCGATCTCGCCGTTGATGAAGAGCGTTGGCGTCTTCACGCGATTGGCGTACGTCAGTGGCGACTGCTTGATCATGATGTCACGCGCCTTTGCGTCCCATGGCGCGCCGAAAAACTCAGTCTCCTTGGTGCGCGGGATGTCGGCGTTGCCGTAGTCGCTCGTCCAGTTCACGATGCCGGCTCCCGGAATCGCCGCAGCAAAGCGATCGGGATACTGTGTGATGAGCCAGTTCGTCATGAAGCCGCCGTAGGAATGACCGATCGTGGCAACACGCCCGCGATCGATGGGAAAGCGGCCGAGTACGTGGTCGATGCCCGCGATGACATCCTGCCCGTCTTTCGTGCCCCAGGCACCCCACGTTCCCCAGAGAAACTTTTCACCGTAGTTCGTCGAACTGCGAAAGTTCACCTCGAGTACGAAGTAGCCGTTGGCGGCGAGATATTGATTCTTGAAGTTGAAATTGTATTCGATGGCGCTGTGCGGACCACCATGATTGCTGACAACCAGCGGGTACGGACCGCGTGACGCCGCATATCCGAATGGGAATGTGAGCCACCCTTCGATTGGTGTTCCATCGGGGCTGTTGTATCGCACGCGTTCAGCGCGAGCGAGTGCGACATCGGTGACGAATGCGTCGTGGGTATGCGTAAGCTGGCGTTCGTTGCGGCCATCGATATCGGCGACCCACAGCTCCGATGGTGACTCGAACTGCCCGACGAGAAATGCCATGCGATTGACGCCGCGATCGAAGCTGAATCCACTGAGGCGGCGTTCGCCGCTGGTGACCGCCTGTACGGGAGCGCCGTCAACACCAACGCGGAACAGATGAATCGTGCCGCCCACCCCACCGGTGAAGTAGATCGTCTTGCTGTCAGGGCTCCAGGTCGCATTCGTGGGCAGGTAATCCCAGTCGGCTGTCAGCACACGTTCAGCGCCGCCATCCGCCCGAATGAGCACCAGATCAGTCGCGCCACCGTGATCGAGTCTGCGAGCAATGACGACATCGGTCGTGAGCTGGCGCGTGCACAACACCCACTTGCCGTCGGGTGAATAGCGGGCGCCGTTGTAGTCGTAGTCGTTGTTGAGCGTCAATCGCTTGAGCTGACCCGTCGTGCTCACACTCCAGGCATCAGTACGACCGTAGACGCGCTCATTGCGATAGGTCGAGTCAGCGCTGAAGAGCAGGGCCGCGCCATCGCGTCGCCATTGTACGCCCGTCGGACGAAGTCCCAGCGATGTGATGGCCTGCGCTTCAGATGAAGGCGTTGGCGCGAGAAAGATCTCCTGTGCCGGTGCAACATCCGGATCGCGAACATTCGGCACAGGAAACGGTCCGCCGTCGCGATGAAAATCCATCCAGTCGAACTGCACGCCCTTGAAACGCGCTTCGTGTCGCTTTTCAAATTCCGATGCAAACGTGCGTTCGCGCTTGGGTGGCGACACGCTGCGAACGGTTGCCACGAGATTCCCGTTTGGACTCGCAAACGTTGCTGGCGCTGCACCACGGCGCGCGGCCGCGCTGGGATCGCCCGGAATGGTGTCGACGTGATCGGGCGTGCCCGGATTCACAGACAGAGTCCAAGTACCGACGATGAAATGCAGCTGTCCATCGTCGGACCAGGTGGGCACGGTCGCGTTCGACCCGGTCGCGCTCACGCGTCGCGCGCCGCCGTTGCCATCAGTTGACACCAGCCAGACTTCGTTGCGCGTACCATTCGTTTCTTCGACGCGCGTGCCGATAGTGTATGCAACCCATCGACCGTCTGGTGACATCTCCGGCGCGCTGACGGTTTTGACGGCGTAGTAGTCCTCAATCGTCAGTGCGCGTCCAGTGCTCGCCTTCTGTGCGGCAGCTTCGGTCGCCAGCAGCGACAGTGCAATCGCTGCAGCAATCATCGTCGCGGGAAATGGAGCAGCGCACAGTGCAACGCGAGAAACAACACGAGCGCGAAGACGGACGCTGAACATTGGCGGCATGGGAGCGGGAAATGGTTGGTCGGACCGATCAAATCTCGGATGGGAATCCCACGCCGGCAAGAATTTTTTCACGCATCCTTCCTGCGCAAACTCCCCAGTCCCAAGTCACCAGTCCCCAGCCCCCAGTCCCCAGCCCCCAGTCCCCTACCGCCCCCTGATCAACTCACGAATCGCCGCCACCACCGCATCCGGGCGCTCTTCGTGCAACATCGTTCCAGACCGCGCGATCGTGTCGGCGTGAAAGTGCGCCAATCGCTGACTGAGAAGCAGTATCTGTTCATCGTTCGGCGAATTCGCAGAATGCTTCTCACCGACCAGCAAACGCACCGGGGCCTGAATCAGGTGCAGTCGACTGGCGATCGGTACAGGCTCCACCGCTTCGCTCATCGTGCGGAGTGCACGTAGTCCGCCACGCACATCCCGCTCGAACGGAGCCAGGTAGGCGTGCAGTACCTCATCCGTACACCAGGCATCACTGACACTCTGCTCGCGCACGGCAGAGCGGAATTTTCGTCGGCCGATCGCACGCCCTACCGCGTTGTCGATGAGTGGAGCGAACGTCAGTGCAAGCTTCACACCCTTCGTGCCCTGATGATCGACCGGTCCGCCGGCAAGCGAAAGCACCGCAGCAACGCGTCGCGGATCGTCGGCCGCAAGATGCAACGCTACGGTCGCACTGGTTCCCAGTCCCACCACGATCGCCCGCGTGATGTGTAACGTGTCGAGCACGGCACGAATGCGTGTCGCCTGACGCGTGAGCGTGTAGTCGGCGACTTCAGGACGCGCCGACGTGCCCATGCCGAGCGGATCGATCACCACCGTGGCGATGGACGCAGCCGCCAGCGCATCGGTGATGTGGCGCATCGAGAACGCTGATCCAACCGGCCCGGGGATGAGAACGACGGTCACGTTACTCGCCGGTGAGCTGGCCCCACTATTCGGCACGTTTCGCACAAACACCGACAGCGATTCGTCGCCGAGTGTGCTGTTGGGCAGCGATGCACCAGCGGCACTCGTGCTGCTCGCATCGTGAAGCTCAACGACGGGAACCGCGGCCAATGTGAGAAGTGCGACCAGCGTTGTCCAAGTGCGCATCCCGAACACTAACGGCTGTACACCCTTTGCGTTGCGCGGACGCGAGAGACTCGGATGCGCATCCTCATGTCAATTGCGAAACGGATCAGGAACGGGCCGGTCCGCGCGAAGCATTTCGACGAATCGCATTTCATTGGTCTGCGCAAAACCCAGCGACTCATACAGCGGGCGGCCGTCGCTCGACGCATGCAGCACGAGACTATCCAACCGCTCGGCCTTGGCCCACGCGATCACCGTTTCCATGAGCGCCCGCGCGATACGGTTGCGGCGCATCTCTGCCTCACAGAAAACGTTGACGACGATTGCCTGATCGCCACTTGCAATCGACCCATCTGGAAATCCGAATGGCAATACGCGTCGGCGCTGCACCCCGGCACCTCCGACAACGCGCGAAGCGTCCGCATCCAACACCGCCATCCACCCGAGATACTCACCACTTGGCAACGCACGCTTCAGGTACGCCACGGTTGCATCGGCGAGCGGGCCGACCGCAGGCGCCTGAATACGCCCCATCTCGAGAAACATCTGCGTGCGATGTCGCGCGATCGACGGAATATCGGCGACGGTTGCGATTCGAATGCGGATCACTTTGTCATCAACACCGATCGGGTCATGTACCCTTCCGCCGCGCGTTGTGTCGCGACGAGTGCATAGAACGAAGGATCGTCCGGCGTGCTTGCGCCGAGTCCGTCGACGTAGCGATTGAACATGCAAAAGGTCGCCGCGATCAGCACGGTATCGTGTATCTCGAGGTCGGTCGCGCCGACTACGCGTGCAGCCACGATGTCGGAGTCGGCCACGGCGCGTCCACTCTGCTGCACTTTGGCGGCAATATCGAGCAGTGCTTTGAGCTTGTCACTGATGTCGGCGTTATGATGATCGCGCCAAACCGCGTGAACCAAATCGTGACTGACGCCCGGCAGGTGCGCAGCGATAGCACCGTGCGACGTCTTGCAGAATGTGCAATCATTGCGGTTGGACACGAATGACGCGATCAGCTCCCGTTCACCGCGCGTGAGCGGTGATTCGTCGACCAGCAGTGCCTGCACAAGCGCATTCAACGCCAGCGCTGCATCGGGGCGCACATTCATCAGGCCGCGAATGCCGGGAATATCATCCGGTGTGTTGATGTACGGCATAGGTCAGCTTTCCCCGGCCACCGTTAAACTGGCCGCAAGCGGTCGATAGCCGTTTGGTGGCATGGTATAGCCGCGCGATGTGATGCGCGCCCCAAGTGCGTCGTAGTAGGCGGGGTCGGTGGGCGTGCGCGTCGCCAGCCCGTCGACGTAGCGATTGTAGAGGCAGAAGAGCGCCGCAATCAGCACGGTATCGTGAATTTCGATATCCGTCGCGCCGGCCGCACGTGCAGCGTCTGCGTCGCTCTGCTGCATGACGTTGCCGTTCTGCTGCACCTTGCCTGCGATCCGCAACAGTGCGCGCATCTTTTCAGAAACCGGCGCGCTGTCCACATCGACTCGCACGCCCTCCACCTGCGTGCTGTCGCCGCCTTCGGAGTGACACGTCGCCGAGCCGTGTGCGGTTGCGCAGAACGTACATTCGTTGCGCTGCGAGACGTAGGTCGCGATCAACTCACGCTCGGCTTCAGTCAGCGATGACGGCCCGCGCAACATCACCTGTGTCAACGCGCACAGCGGGGCCGCCGTTTGCGGTCGATAATCGAGCAGGCTGGTGATCCCAAAAAGATCTTGGCGGAGCGCGATGTGGGGCATGGGACCTTCGGAAGGTGTGAAAGCGAAGATCGCGTGACCATAGCTGTCAAACCAGACCACCAGATCACTCACCTCTGGACAATATGGCGTGGCGCGTGCCATTTCCCCGCATGTCAAACTATGAGCCTTCGCGACGTCAGTTCGTGGCGTTTCTTGCTGGCAGCCCGTTGCTCGCCGCCGCCGGCCTCGATGCGTCCTCCCTTGAGCGGCTGGTCGATGCCACGAAGCCCGATCGTGCCGGCGCGCTCGATGTCGCACACCAGTTGGCGCAGACGTCGGTCCAGCAGCCGTTGATTCAAAGTGCGAAAGACGGCTTGAGCGTCTTCGACTTCGAACCCGTCGCCAAGCAGAAGATTCCCGTCGCACACTGGGGCTACCTCGCCACCGGTACCGACGACGACGGGACCATCGCTGCAAATCGCGAGGGCTTTGACCGATGGGCGCTACGTCCGCGTCGATTGATCGATGTGAGCAAGGTCGACACGAGTGTCAAGTTGTTTGGCACATCGTACCCCACGCCGATTGTGATCAATCCGGTTGGCAGCCAGAAAGCATTTCACCCGGAAGGCGAGGTTGCGGTCGCCCGTGCCGCGAAGGCGCTGAATCATCTGCAGGTGTTGTCGACCGTTGCCACGACCTCAATCGAAGATGCCATCGCTGCTCGCGGCGCGCCGGTCTGGTTCCAGCTCTATCA
>JBKJTE010000015.1:0-15846 GCA_046590495.1 Gemmatimonas sp.
GTGCCGGCCGGCTGATCTTCCTTGCCTGCGATCTGTTGCATGATCTCGGCGATGGTCGCGACACGGATGGAGTCCTGCAGATACGGATTCGGACGCGCACGAGCCTGAGCCGAAAGCGTACCACTCAGCCCCACACTCACGATCACCAGCGATACCGCCGAGTACAACAAGCGCATAGCACCTCCGACGAGTTGACTTACCATGAGGCGTCTTATCGCTTCTTGGCGAGAATAGTCCCGCGACACGTAATTGCGCCGCAACGACACGGATACCGCTTCTTCGCTGCTGGGGTGTGACGCTCAGCGAGGATGTACGCGTAGTCGTACACCAATTCCTCACCAGGTTCGATATCGTGGATCGTTTCGATCCAGATCCGTCCATCCTCGATCACTGCATCGCAATTCGGTGCGCAGGAATGATTGAGAAAACGCGCTTCGTTGCCGTTGACCGCCGCATCCACCACCACGGCGTCATCGATGGCAAAGAGATACGTGTGATGGCGCTCGACTGCTGAATCGGGGTAGCGCGCCTCCGCTGCTTCCGGGGTGAGTCGTTCCCCCGTGTACTCAATAAGTCGCGTCCCCGCTGCAATCGGCTGGGTGGCATACCCCCCCAATCCCTGAATGGGTGAACCGCGAATTTCGAATGGAAGCGGGGGCATCTCGTGGGTCCCCAGGTTCAACGCCCGAAACCCGGACCGCGCACAATCTTGCCGGGCTTGGCGCCCGTGTGCGCGCCGTCACGCAATACGGCGATTCCGTTGACGAACACATCGCGCACACCGATGGAGGCCTGCAGTGGCTGCTCGTACGTGGCCTTGTCGATGATGGTGCGCGGGTCGAACACGACTACGTCAGCGTACATCCCCGGCTTGAGCAGGCCGCGCTGATGCAGCGAAAGTCTCGTCGCGGTCGCCGACGTCATCTTCCGCACGGCCTCTTCGAGCGGCATCAGTCGCTCCTCGCGAACATAGCGACCGAGGATGCGCGGGAAGGTGCCGAGCGATCGCGGATGCACCAGCCCCTTGAAGGTCGCCGGATCGACCGCCCCTGCGTCGGTCCCGATCTTCATCCACGGCTGCCGCAGATTCATCCGCACGTTGTCTTCGTCCATCATGAAGTACGTGGTCTCGACGCGGTTGTGTTCCGTTTGCACGAGGTTCATCACCGCTTCGATCCAGTCGGTCTTCATCGCGTCGGCAATCGCGGAAAGACGCATGCCGGCGTACGGCGCCAGTGACGGCGCGCTCAACCGGGAGATGAGCACGTTCGGCGGCGTCGCGAGCTCGCACAGGTTCTCCCAGTCGAACGTCGGATGCTCCATCTCGGCGCGCATCTTCGCACGCATTTCCTTGCTGGCAAGATTGTCGAAAAGTTTGCCGTCCGCCGCACTCCACGGAGGCAGACACGAACTCAATCCCGTCGCGCCGGCGGTATACGGATACATGTCCGCCTGCACATCGAGTCCAGCCGCCCGCGCCGAATCGATGCGCGCAATTGCCTGCGGTCCCTTGGCGTAGTTACGGATGCCGCTCGCCTTCAGGTGATAGATCTCGGCCGCGATGCCACTCTCCCGGCTGATGCGAATCACTTCGTCGATGGACTCGAGGAGCTTGTCCCCCTCCGAGCGCATGTGCGTGATGTAGATGCCACCGGCGTTCCGAACGACCTTGGCGATTTCCACCAGCTCTGGTGTGGTCGCAAAAGTGCTCGGCGGATAGATCAACGCCGTCGAGAATCCAAGAGCGCCGTCCTGCATCGCGCGCGCTGCCGCGCCCTTCATTGCCTCGAGCGCGGCTGAAGGCGGTGCCCCTTCGGCCAGCCCCATGCCGAACTCACGCAGTGTACTGCCGCCCACGAACGCACCCACATTCACGCTCGCGCCGCGCTTTTCGATCACCCGAAACATCTCGGCGAATCCGTGCGGTGTGCCGAACAATGGAAGCAGTCGCTGTGAGAGCGTATCGGCCGGATCGAGTGCGGCCATCGAGCGCTTGAGCATGTCGGCGCTGAGTGGTGCCGGTGTGCCCCCTTCGCCGAACACCTCGGTGGTGACGCCCTGCGTGACCTTGCCTACGACGCGCGAGTCGCCGCGCAGGAACGCATTGGTCGAACCGCTTTGGATATCGATGAATCCGGGCGCGACCACCATGCCCGCGGCATCGATTCGCTGCCGTGCCCGCGCGCCGCGCAGCATGCCGCGCGTGGTGACGACACTGATACGGTCACCCGTGATACCGACGTCACCGTAAAACCAGGCCGCACCGGTGCCATCGACCACGCGGCCGTTTTCGATCACGAGGTCGAACGTTTGCCCGTCCGGGGTCGGCACGGTTCGGGGGGAGCGTCCGGCGCAGCCGAGTGTGGAGGCGATGACGCTGGCGATGAGGAAGCGCTTCATACGGCGGTCGGGTGTGAGGAAGTGACAGTGCGTGGCGCGAGGGAATGCTGGCGACGTTCGGCCGACTGCGCGAGGTCCGATCCAGAAGCCCGGGAATGACAGCTACTTCCCTGATATCTGTTCGTGGCCGGTATTCGTTCGGTCCTCCTGAGCCCCTCGAACCGGCTATATTCAGGAAAAGGAGGAGTTCATGACACGTACGTTGCCCACGGCCCGAGACGCGTTCATCACCGCGATGAACCGGGATACAGCAGGATCCGATCGGCCCCGCTATACCGCTGTTCTCGATGCAATGATCGAGTGGAGCCTGGCCCGACCAGAGCTGCTGAAGTTCCGTGATGATGAATCTGCCAAGGGAGTCGTGAGCTTCCAGCGCATCGGATCCAACATGGTATTCTGGGCCGCGCGCCCAATGCGCGGCGGTGGCCCCAAGATCGAATTGCTTCCCCGTGCATCATCCGTGTTGCCCGACGAGAAGCTGCAGACCGCACGCGAGGCGATCAACGCCTGTTCGCGTGAAGTGCTCGAAGGTGACGATCGTTTGGCGATCGGCTTCGGCGCGATGAAGAATCCCGTATCCCGTGCGGCGGTCTTCACCTTGATGGACGAATTACTCCAGGTGACGTGAGCGATATTCAGCAGTCCGCCGATGGCGGCTTCTCGGCCCTCGGTCTCGATGAACGTGTAGTAGCCGCACTTGCGGCGCTGGGATACGAGGAGCCAACCCCAGTACAGCGCGCCGCCATTCCGCCGCTGCTTGAAGGACGAGATGTGCTGGCGCAGGCAGCGACCGGCACCGGCAAGACGGCAGCGTTTGCACTTCCGCTGCTCAGCCGACTCAGCCCGAACGCCTCGCCTCGCGAACGCACGGCCGCACTGATTCTCGTGCCGACGCGCGAACTTGCCATGCAAGTCGCGGAAGCGGTGCATCGCTATGGCAAGCCGCTGGGCGTGCAGGCGTTGCCCGTATACGGTGGCGCGTCGATGGAAAATCAGATTCGCGCACTGAAGCGTGGCGTGGACGTGGTCATCGCGACGCCCGGCCGCGCACTCGACCACATCAATCGCGGCACGCTGAATCTGCAGAGCGTCCGTACGGTTGTGCTCGACGAAGCGGACGAAATGCTCGACATGGGTTTCGCCGAAGATCTCGAGGCGATTCTCGCCGCCACGCCCAAGACTCGGCAGACGGCGCTGTTTTCAGCGACGCTCCCGTCTCGCATCGTATCGATCGCGCGTCGTCAGCTGCGCGATCCGGTCACGGTCACGATCGATCGCGAAATCGTGCCCGTAGGCGAGGCTGCACGCGTGCGTCAGGTCGCGTACATGGTGCCGCGCGCGCACAAGATGGCCGCACTCGCCCGCGTGCTCGATCTCGAGCATCCGACGTCGGCGATCGTCTTCTGTCGCACGCGTACTGAAGTGGACGAACTGTCGGAGACGTTGGCCGCGCGTGGGATGCGGGCCGATGCACTGCACGGTGGTCTGAGCCAGGACCAGCGCGATCGCGTGATGCAGCGCTTTCGCTCGAAAAAAACCGATTTGCTGATCGCGACAGACGTCGCGGCGCGCGGACTCGACGTCAAGCACGTGTCGCATGTCGTGAACTACGATGTGCCGGCCGATGCTGAAGCCTACGTGCACCGTATTGGTCGCACCGGGCGTGCGGGGCGTGAGGGTGTGGCGATCACACTCGCCGAGCCGCGCGAACATCGTCTGCTGCGCAATATCGAGCGCATGACCTCGCAGCGCATTGAAATCGCGACCGTTCCGACCGTCGCCGATCTCAAGTCGCGTCGTCTCGAGCTCGCGCGCGCGTCACTGCGTGAAGCGATTCTTGAGGGCGAACTCGATATGTATCGCGGCATCTGCGAGTCGCTGGCCGATGAATTCGATGTGATGGATATCGCGGCCGCGGCCGTGAAGATGCTCGAAGCGCGTGGTGATACTGACGAGCCGGATATTCCGGCCGTTGCGCCCAAGTCCGAGCGCCCGCGCGGCGACGATCGTCCGGCGCGCACTGAACGTCCGCGTCGTGAAGGCGCGCCGGCTCGTGGTGAGCGCGGCGAACGGAGCGAAAGTGCACCGCGCAGTCGGGGCAAGACGGCCCCAAAGCCTGAATGGTCGGTCGCCAAGCTGTGGGTTGGTGCCGGTCGCAAAGCAAAGATGCGTCCAGGCGATCTCGTTGGTGCCATCGCCAACGAAGTCGGAATCGATGCCGGTGTGATCGGCGCGATCGAGATCGCCGACGGTTACTCCACGGTCGAAGTGCCTGAGGAAATCGCCGAGGATATTATCACGGCGTTGCGGAGTACGACGATCAAGGGGAAGCGGGTGCTGGTGCGACGGGATCGCGCGTAGCGAAGTCCGATTGACCCTTTAATAGCGCCGTGGCCGCCTGACACAGTGTCAGGCGGCCGCGTTCGCTTTCCGCATGGCCGGAGTCGCGTCGTGGCTCGAACTACTCCTGCACCCAATAGTCGATCACAAAGACATCAGCGAGAATCGGCCCCAGCAGCTTGCCGAACGCCACGTGATCAGGATGCACAAGGTAGGCGTCGCGATCCTTGTCGCTGGCAAAGCTCAGAATAAAGGCGTGCGTGAAGCCCTTGTTCAGCTTCTCGGGGCTGACATTGGTTCCCCACGAAAAATCCTGTATGCCGGGCACCTTCTTCTTCAGGTCGCGGAAGGCGGCCACGACGGCATCGATCTGGGGCTTGGTGGCTTCCGGCTTGAACTGGAACGTGACCACGTGCATCAGCTTGGGCGCACTCACTGGCATGAATGCGATACTCACCGGCTTCGACACGCGCAATTCGTTGCCCGTCGGCGTGACCTTGCCCGTACTACGATCGACACGGAGTACCACGATGTTATCCGTCTTCTGATGCTCGACCAGCAGAAAGCCGCCGGTCGGGTCGAACTTGAAATCGCGGGGCCAGTCGCCCCCTGATGGTGTCGTTTCGAGCAAACTGAGTTGCCCGGTCGTCTCATCCACTTGAAACACCGCAATGCTGTTGTGACCACGATTGGCAACGTACACGTACTTGCCGTCGGCGCTGACCTGAATCTCCGCGGTATTGTTCGAACCCGTGAAGCCGGCGGGCACGGTGCTCACCGTCTGCAACTCCTTCAACGCGCCCGACGCCGCGTCGTGTGCAAACACCGTGACTGTCGACGACAGTTCGTTGTTCACGAAGACGTATTTGTCGCTGGGGTGAAACGCGAGATGACGCGGACCGCTGCCTTTGGGGAGTTGGCCAAACGGCGCTGCATTGAGCGTGAGTTTTCCGCTGGCGCTATCGACGTTGTACACCCGGACCTGGTCGATGCCCAGATCGGCGACATACACTCGGCCGCGCTTCGACCCCTCGGCGATGAAATGCGCGTGAGGACCCTTCTGATTCGCGTGCGGACCCGATCCCGCATGCTGCATGCTGTCACCTGCCCCAAGCGTGCCATCGTCGGCAATACGGTAGCTCGCGATGCTGCCACCGCCGTAGTTGGCGACGAACGCAAAGCGCCCGCTGCGATCAACCGATACGTAGCAGGGATCTGCACCGTGAGATGAAACGCGGCCGATCTCGGTCAATGCGCCAGTCGCTTCCACGCGATAGGCGGTGAGCGATCCGCTGGACTCGCCGCCGTAGTCGCCAACTTCGTTGACGGCGTATAGAAACGCTCCACCCGGATGGACCGCGATGTACGACGGGTTGACGGTGGTGGCGACCGGTTCAGCGGGCGACAGCGTGCCGTTAGTGGCGTCAAACACCGAACGGTAGATGCCGGTACTCGTACAGTCCTTCTTTTCGTTGCAGGCCCAACCTTGGGTGTAGGTCCCTATATACAGCGGGTAGGCCTTCACGTTGTCTGCGGCTCGCACAGTAGCAGGGGGTTTGTCCGAGCCGCACGCGACGGCCAAAACGAAAAGCGCGGCGGGCAGTGCGACTTTGCGCATGAAGAGAGTCCGTTCGAGTCGTGGGAGCGCCAAGGCAGAAGCATGTACTGTGACGAACTTACGTGTCGCGTCTCCAATCTGGGCACCCGCGGCGCCATTTCTCGCTACGACCTGCTGGGGGAGCGCGCGTCGCCACACCGTGAATGGGCGCCGACACCGCGCGTCACTTTCCGTGGTACGAACCCGTGGGGCACGTCACCGGATGCATCTACGCTCGACGACGACCGACTGTCCCCGCGTACTCGTGCGTCGCGATCGGCGCTGATGCCATCGGCGTCATCGGGCGATTGGACGTGACGCCCGGTCGATAGCGGCGAGCAACGAGTGCTTTCACGTGATCACGCTGCAGCAGATAGAGCCAGCCGCCGAAGGTACTGGCGGTAATGGTGAAGACGAGCATCACGAGGCTGGCCCCGTAATTCGGGTGCCAGCCTCGTGTCGTTTCAAGCAGCAGTGAAACGCCGCCACCCCAACTGATCACGCGTGGTGCGATCTCGCGAAAGTGCAATCGATCGCGTCCGTGGAATTCCGCAATCACATAGCCCACAAGCGTGAATGCGGCGATGTGCTCCAGCATCACGTAAATGAGGTGATTGGTGAGCGGCGTACCATGCGGCAACAACAGCAGCGAACCGCGCCAGGTGAACGTCGCGGCATCGAGTGGCCAGAGCGATGACAGCGCGAGATACGCGGCAAAGAGTGGCAGCACGAGTCGCAAGGTTGGCAACTCGAAACGCTTGCTCACGTACTCGGCGCGATAGCGTGCGGTGGCGATGCTGCGCAGCCATGCGGTGCCGACGGTCAGTGACGCGGCAGCGACGAGCAGACTGCGGTCACCCCATGTTGCGGGAAGGAGTGCGACGGTGAACCAGAGCAGCGCTGCCAGCAGCAACCATCCACGAGCAAACCCGCGTGATGGCGCGAGGTACGCGGCGTGTACCGTGCCCAGAATGCCGCCGGCAAAGACGGCGATTGGAAGCACGAGCCATGTACGCGCACTGCCGGCGCTTGCAAGTCCAGCCAACCACGACAGCGGCACGAGCAGATAGATCAGTGCCATCAGCGGCAGCTCGAGCGCCATGCTACGCACCGCGTTTTCACTCTGAATGCGCGCGACAACAAACGAATAGACGACGGACCCGAGCAGCGCGCCGGCGCCGTTTGTCGCGACGTCGATGAGCGACGAATAGCGCGTCGCTTCAAAGAGCTGCGCGGTTTCGACGCACGTGCTCAGCAACGCGCCCAGCGCCCACACTCGCCAGAGCGGTGCCGGCGAGCCTGCGGGCCGCGTGAGCTGGTAAACGAATCCGAAGGGGAGAAACATCACGATATTCATCACGATGTCCGACCAATCCCAGATCGGCGACAGCCCGTGCACCGGTCGCGCAGCGAACTGAAACGGCGCGAGGGTGATGATCCCCATCATCACGGCCAGATAGGCGAGTGTCGCACGTCCAAGTCGCGCCGCGGTGACATCCGAGGCACGACGATGGCCGGGGACGGTGGGCATGATGACGCGAGACGTCGCCGACCGCTTCGTCGACCTGACAGTGGAACGCATGCAGCGGAGTATCGGCAGGTGGCGCTATCTTCTTATGTACGTACCCCCTCTACCCCTCCGCGCCCATGCGTACCGTCGATTTGCCAACCAGTCATTCGTTGTCGCTGCGGGTTTTGGTCACCGGTGTGGCCGTCCTCATCGCACTTGTCCCCGCTTCCGCCAAGCTGGATGCGCAGGCGTCGCCCAAGGTCGCGCCAGCCAAAAGTGCCCCAGTCAAGAGTGCACCTGCTGTCCCGGCTGCATCCACGCTCGATTCCTCGACGTTCGCCGCGATGACTTGGCGCAACATCGGGCCTTTCCGCGGCGGACGCTCGGTCGCGGCGACCGGAATTCCGCAACAGCCGATGACCTACTTTGCCGGCTACACGGGCGGCGGGTTGTGGCGCACCGATGATGCCGGCAACAATTGGCGCAACATCTCCGACGGTTTTTTCAAGACGAGCTCTGTCGGTGCAATTGCAGTCGCACCGTCGGACCCGAATGTGATTTTTGTCGGCATGGGTGAACACGCGGTGCGCGGACAGTCGTCGACATACGGCGATGGCGTCTATCGCAGCACCGATCAGGGACGTACGTGGACGCACATGGGGCTCGAGGCCACGCGCCAGATCTCCGCGGTGCGCATCCATCCCAACAATCCCGACGTGGTGTACGTCGCCGCGCAGGGCGATCGCTGGAAGGGGACGGCCGATCGCGGCATCTACCGCACCATGGACGGCGGCAAGACGTGGACGCTGCTGCTCAAAGGCGTGAACAACACCAGTGGCGCGGCCGATCTGTCGATGGATGCCACGAATCCGCGCATTCTGTACGCCGCGTTCTGGGATCATCAGCGCTTTCCGTGGTTGGTGCGCAGCGGCGGTGCCGGGAGCGGCATCTGGAAGTCACTCGATAGCGGTGACACGTGGACGCGCTTGAGCGAAGGGCTGCCGAAGTTGATGGGAAAGATCGGTGTCGCCGTATCGCCGGCCAATCCCGACCGTGTGTACGCGATTGTCGAAGCGGAAAACGGTGGACTCTATCGCAGCGACGACGCCGGCAAAACATGGCGGTTGATGACCGGTGATCGACTCATCCAGACGCGCTCGTGGTACTACATGAACCTCACCGCCGACCCCAAGAACGCAGACGTGGTGTGGGTCATGAACGCACCCGTTATGCGCTCCATCGACGGAGGGCGCACATTTCAGAACGTTGCCGCTCAGCATGGCGACAATCACCAGCTGTGGATCAATCCGACCGACAGCCGCTATCTCATCAACGCCAACGATGGCGGGGCCGCGATTTCACTCGATGGCGGGAAGAGCTGGAGCACGCAGGATAATCAGCCGACCGCGCAGTTCTATCATGTGGCCGTGGACGATGCATTTCCGTACAAGCTCTACGCCGGTCAGCAGGACAACTCGAGTGTCATCATCAAGAGTCGCACCGAAGGCGGCAGCATCGACGTGCGCGACTGGAATCCCGGTCCCGGCTGCGAAAGCGCGAACATGGGTGTGAGTGCAAAGAATCCACGCCTGGTGTACGGCGGGTGCTATCAAGGCCTTCTCGAGGAGCTTGACGCGCAGACGGACATAACGCGCGCGATCATGCCATGGCCCGAAATGAACCTGACCGAACCGACCGACAAGACCAAGTACCGCTACAACTGGACCGCGCCGATTGTCGTCTCGAAGTTTGACGACAAGGTTGTGTATCACGGTGGCAACGTGTTGTTCAAGACCACCGATCGCGGCAACAGCTGGACGCCGATCTCTGCGGACCTGACGCGCAACGACAAATCGCGACAGGGGTGGGGCGGCACGCCGATCACCAACGAGGGCGCCGGTGGTGAAGTGTACGCCGCGATCGTGGTGATCAACGAATCGTCGCACGACGCCAACACGATCTACGTCGGCACCGACGACGGGTTGATTCAACTCACGCGCGATGGCGGAAAGACGTGGAGCAACGTCACGCCTGCCGTGTGGGGTGATGGACTGGTCAATGAAATCGAAGTCTCGCCCTTCGATCCAGCCACCGTGTATGTCGCGTATCGCAAGGATCGCGTTGGTGATCCGACGGCGCACGCGTTCCGTTCGACCGACTATGGCAAGACGTGGACGCGGCTTGTGAACGGATTACGCGAGAACGAACCCGTGCGCGTCGTGCGTGAAGACACCGAACGTCGCGGACTGCTGTACGCAGGCACGGAGACGGGCGTGTATGTCTCGTACGATGCCGGCGCCAAGTGGCTGCCGTACAACGGATTTCCCGTCACACCGGTAACGGACCTCAAGGTCAAGCACGGCGATCTGATCGCGGCCACCGAAGGACGCGCGTTCTGGATTCTCGACGATCTGTCCGTGATCCGTCAACGCGCCGATTCGTTGAGCAACGCCGCGGTGCATCTCTACGCGCCGCGCAACGCGATGCTCGCCGGTGGCAGCTCGGCGCCTGCACGGAACGCCGGGCGCAATCCACCATACGGCGCGACGGTGTACTTCCGGGTTGCCACTGCGCCCGACAGCGCGACCACGGTGAAGATGGAATTCATCGACAAGCAGGGGACCGTGCTCCGCTCGTTTGTTTCGCGTGGCGATTCCACCGATCGCATCACGGTGAAAGCTGGGCTCAACAGCGTGAACTGGAATCTGCGCCGCACTGCACCTACGCGTCTGCCCGGCATTCTGCTCTTTGGCGCACCCGGGGACGGTGGCGCGCGTGTCGCGCCAGGCACGTATCAGGCGAGACTGACGGTCGGCACAACGGTGCTGATGAAGTCGTTCGATGTGCTGCAGGATCCGCGCGTCGATGTGCCCGCTACAATCGTCGCCGAACGCGATTCCATCGCCACGCTGCTTTCAAATCGCATCGCCGAAATACATGACGCCGTGTTGCGGGTGCGAGACCTCAAGACGCAGGTCGGCGGGTTCACCACGCGGGTGAAGGATGCAAGCAACGCCGACACGATCGTGAAAGCTGGGAAGGCGCTGACCGACAAGCTGGCGAAGCTCGACCCGCGCATGACCACGAAAGCGGGCAACGGTCAGGACATCATCAACTATGCGAACGGCATCAATGGTCAGTACGGATTTCTCCTTGGCCAGGTCGAGGCCAATCCATCGTTGACCAAGCCGGTGCGCGAACGTCTGGTTGAACTGGAGAAGTTGTGGAGCGCACTGCGCGGCGAAGTGGAGCAGGTGGAAACCGTCGACGTCGCCGCATTCAACGCTCTACTGCAGGCGGGGAAGGTGCAGGGCGTGATCACGCCAGCAAAGAAGAAGGGACCGATCCTATGAAATTCGCCGCTGCTCTTCTGCTTGTCGCAGCCCCCTTGCAAGCGCAGGCCACGTGGACGGTTCCGGCGAATGCGTACTATCCCGATGCGGGCAACGGCTGGTTGCATCGTCGCGCTGCACAGGAAGGGCTCGACTCAACAAAACTTGCAGACGCGATTGCCTATGCGATCGCGAGCGAAAGCCGGAATCCGCGCGATCTCCAGATCAATCACGAACAGACATTCGGGCGTGAGCCGTTTGGTGTAGCGATCGGTCCGATAGCGCCGCGCGGCGCGATGACCGGAATCATCGTGCGTCACGGATACATCGTGGCCGAGTGGGGCGATCCGAGCGCGGTGGAGATGACGCACAGCGTGACGAAGAGTTTTCTGTCGAGCGTGATTGGCGTTGCGTTCGACAAGGGACTGATTCGGAGCGTGAACGACACGGTGTCCAAGTCCGTCGGGCCGATTTTGATGGCGACGGATCCGATGCGTGGAATCGTCGCCGATACACCGTCAATCGGGCGGTGGCTCCGACCGTTCGATACGCCGCACAATCGTCGGCTGACGTGGGATCACATGCTCCGTCAGGTGAGCGATTGGGAAGGGACGTTGTGGAGCAAACCCGAGTGGGCGGATCGGCCGAGTCGCGACCCGCGCCCGTGGATGACGCGACCGCGGGCAGAGCCGGGAACGGTCTACGAGTACAACGATGTGCGGGTCAATGCACTCGCACTCGCCGCGCTGAACGTATGGCGCAAGCCACTGCCTGAAGTGTTGCGCGAACAGATCATGGACCCGATCGGCGCGTCGAATTCATGGCGCTGGTACGGCTACGACAACTCGTGGATCGTGCTCGATGGTCGCGTCGTGCAATCGGTGAGCGGTGGCGGACATTGGGGCGGTGGGATGTTCATCAACGCGCAGGACATGGCACGTTTTGGCTTGCTCACGTTGCGTCGTGGCATGTGGAAGGACAAGCGACTGCTCTCCGACGCGTGGGTGAAGATGGCAACGACGCCCACGCCAGCGCAGCCCACGTACGGTTTCATGAACTGGTTTCTCAACACCGATCGCAAGTACATGCCGAGTGCGCCGGCTGCCGCGTTCGTGCATGTGGGGAACGGCAACAACATTATTTACGTCGATCCCGTGAACGATATCGTTGCCGTGGTGCGTTGGATCGAGAACGGCAAGGAAGATGGGTTTGTGCAGCGGATGTTGGCGGCGGTGAGTGCGCCGTCTGAAGCGACGACGCGCAAGTGAGCGTTGGCTGAAGATGCGTTCGCGCTTTGCCGATTCGGCGATCGCATTCCTTGTGTGTGCGTTTGCGCTCTCTCCGATCGACGTGCGCGCTCAAAGCATCGGTCGCGTGCGCGGCGTCATTTTTGACAGTCTCTCCAGTCGACCGCTGGCTGGCGCGACGGTTCTGATCTCGGGGTCCGAGCGCATCGGTGTCACCGACGATCGTGGCCGATTCGATCTCGACAGCATTCCAGTCGGGAAGCGCACACTTACTTTCTCGACGCCGTCGCTCGATTCGCTTGGTCTCTTCACCCTTGGTCGTGACGTCAACATCGTTGTGGGGCAGACAGTTGAACTCGCGCTGAATACGCCATCATTCGCGACGGTGTGGAAGTCATTGTGCCCCCGTACGCCCACGTTGCGCGGAGACAGCGGCATCGTGTACGGCAGCATCATCAACGCGGCGAACGAACAGCGACTCGAAGGCGCGCGCGTGTTCGTGAGTTGGTTTGCGATTGCGGCGAACGGTACGAAAGTGTCGATGGATCGACCGGTCACCACGGCGCGCAGCGACAGCACGGGCAACTACTACGCCTGTGGTGTGGCGGCGGACATGTTGCTCACCGTCGATATCGCAGCAGGCGCATTTGCGGCGGGAACGGCCGAAGTGCAACTCGGCGCATCGCGCGTCAGTCGGCGTGATTTTCTGGTGAGCGCGGAACTACGGCCATTGCCACCCACGCCGCGCGCCACGAGTCGCATGGGCGCGCCCTCGTTGCCAGCATCGGTGAAACGACGCGGCACGTCGACGTTGCGCGGTCTGGTGCGTGATGCGCGCGGCGCGAGCGTTGCGAATGCGTTGATCACGCTATCGAGTGCGGATACGAGTGCGCGATCGGACGCGGAGGGACGTTTTGTCGTGGCTCGATTGCCGGCCGGCACCCAAATGGTGCGTGTGTTGCGACTCGGCAATGGACCGCTCACGTCGCAGGTTGATTTGCGCCCCAATCAGACGGTTGATGTCGTGCTTGATCTGCCGCCGGCGACCGTGCTGACCAAGGTGGATGTGGTTGCCGATCGCGAAGTGGGGCTGCGTCAGCGCGCGTTTGACGATCGACGTACGAACGGACTTGGTCACTACATCGATGCAACGCAGCTACGCGGGCAGCTCGATGTGACGACATCGTTGCGGACAGTGCCATCGCTCGTAGTGCAGAAGAATGGGTTTGACACGAGCGTTATGATCATGCGCGGAGGAGTGGGATGTACGCCAACGATGTTTCTCGACGGGCGACGTTCATCGCTGGATGAACTGCGCATGTATGCACCCAGCGACATTTACGGAATCGAGGTCTACAACAGTGCGCCCACTACGCCGACCGAGTTCATCACGCCGGGCTTCAACAACTGTGGTGCCATTGTCGCCTGGACCAGACTTGGGCGGCGGTAGTTTGCCATTCGCTGCGAATCGGCCGAGCGGGGGTAGATTGCCTGTATGAGTGACGACCGCGTTGCCACGCCGGGGGAAGAGATCGCCAACGCCATGACGCACGGCGTTGGCTTTATCGCGAGTCTTGTTGGTCTGCCGATTCTCGTGCTCACTGCGGCGGCGCGCGGAGAACGGATGGCAATCATCGGTGCGAGTGTGTTTGGCGCGACACTCATCACGCTCTATGCTGCATCGACATTGTATCACGCGATTCCGCATCCGACGCTCAAGCAGAAGTTGCGCGTCATCGATCACGCGGCGATCTATTGCCTGATTGCCGGCACGTACACGCCGTTCACACTCGGCGTGCTTCGCGGTGTGTGGGGTTGGACGCTGTTCGGCCTCGTGTGGACGCTCGCCGTGATCGGCGTGCTGTTCAAACTCCGGTTTGGCCCGCGCTTTCAGCGCGCGTCGACGGCGATGTACGTCGCGATGGGTTGGGTGATCATCATTGCGCTCAAGCCCATGCTGCAATTGGTGCCCACGGCGGGTCTCATGTTGCTCGCGGCTGGCGGCCTGCTCTACACCGGTGGCTGCGCATTCTATCTCGCGCGCAAGAGTTGGTCACATCCCGTGTGGCACCTGTTTGTCATGGGTGGCAGTGCGTGTCACTACTTCGCCGTGCTCTGGTACTCGTCGCCGGTCAATCGCTAGTGCTGCAAGCGGTCGTGCAATCTTGACCCGTACCGCTGCACTCCGCGTCATTGCGCTGATCTTCGTCGTCGCGGGTGTTTCGCACTTCGTCATTCCAGCCGCATTTGAAAGCATCGTACCCACGTGGGTCCCAGATGCACGCGCGGCCGTGTTCTGGAGTGGGATCGCAGAAATTGCCGGCGCGATCGGGTTGCTGGTGCCGCGTACGCGTGCGGCTGCGGCGTGGGGGTTGATTGCACTTCTCGTCGCGGTGTTTCCGGCGAACGTGCAGATGCTGATGAACGCACGGGCGACGGCTGCGTCGGCGCTTTACGTTGCACTGTTGTGGGCGAGACTCCCGTTGCAGCTGTTGTTGATTTGGTGGGTGTGGCGGGTGGGAGTGAGGCGAGAGGCGTAGTGCGAACACCTCTCGGCGCGAAGTGGCGTTATGCGGCGTTATTCGCAGCGATTGCATAGTGATTATGCCGCGTGAGTTTGTAGAAAGCTGAGCGCTGGCATGTAGTTACGTAGTGGACGCGGCAACGCGAGTCTTTGGGAATCGCTGCGAGTGGACGCCAGATAGCGTGGTGCGTGCAGTAATCGCAGGCAGTCTATATTGTGCGTTAGGCGACCAGAGTCTTCCTCCACGCCGCCTCTTGGCTGCCCGCTAACTCTAACCCATCATTTCACTTTTTGATGGAAATTGGCCACCTGTGCGAGGAGCGAGTCGAGCGCACTGCGACGCAGCAGGCGTCCGTTGAGCACGACAGCGTTGATGCGCCGCGTGTTGTTTATGTCGAGGAGTGGGTCGGCGTCGAGGAGGACGAGGTCGGCGACCATTCCCGCCGCGACACTTCCGTATTCGTCCTCTCGACCGAGGAAGCGCGCCGGATTGAGTGTTGCGGTCTGCAGAGCCTCCCGCGGCGTAAGGCCGGCTTCGACAAGCCAAGCCAGCTCCTCGTGCAGGTTGAAGCCGAACACCTGAAACATTGCGCTCCCGTCGGTGCCGGCGAGAATCCCCGCTCCGCCTCGATGCACATCGCCCACCTTGGACAGCGCCTGCCGCCGCTCCACGCGCACTTCTTCACGGCGCGCGGCGCTGGTGTCCGCACGCGCCATTGCGTATCGTCGTCGCCACGACGCCACCGTCTCCTGCGGCATGTAACGATATTCCCCGCGCGCGAACAGACTCTCTGCAGGGACGTCGACGGGTGGCAACAGCGATTGGAGCATCAGCGTCAACGTGGGCGTGAGCCACGTCCCGACGGTCGCCATCGATGGGCCCGGGTCCGTGCACC
>JBKJTE010000307.1:0-9485 GCA_046590495.1 Gemmatimonas sp.
ATCGGCGTTGAGCGTCGCCCGCGTCGTGATGCCGGGGACGTCAAACGAGCGTCCGCCCCCTGCGCCACCACTGTAGCAGCAATCGAGAAAGAAGATCAGCTGACGCGACGTGATGTAGCCGAAATAGTCCTGCAACGCTTCCATGGACAGTCCGCTCGCCCGCAGATCGTCGGCGTCGGCGTCATATGGAATGAGATACTTCTCCATCCCATCGCGCGATGTGTTACGCACATCGACATATGGCGCCCCGTGTCCGGCGAAGTACACGCACACGGTCGAGTTTTCGTCGGTCCGCTTGGGTAGTCTAGTGCCGATCTCCGATTTGATCCGCTTGTAGCTTGCCTGCTCGTCGAGCAGCAGCGTCACGTTTTCCGGTTTGAAACGCCCGATCGTCGGATCGGTGAGCACGTCGTACATCGACTGGGCATCGGCACGCGCGTATCGCAGCGCCGGGATGCGTGCGTCCTGATAGTCATTGATTCCGACAACGACCGCGTGCGCGTCGACGCGAAATCCATTGGCGTCAAGAATGCTCTCCCTTGGGAGCTCTATCGGCTCCGCAGGCGCAGAAACTCGGATTGCGTCGCGTGGGTCAGCCATGGTGCCTCTGCGGGAAAGAGCTAATAACCGTCGTTCGATCCCTGTGCTACGAGAATATCGGATTCTGCACCGCGAGACCGCTGTTGGCGAGCGGTCACGGCTAAGGCCAGCACTATCCGCTCACGCGGCCGACCTGTCCGACGCAATCCCGATTCAATCCCGACGGGGAGGCGCGTTGATCACCCGTTCGATCCGCGGATCGGGGACCAGCCAGACCAGCGCGACCAGCACATACAGCGAAAGCGCCACCCATGGCGCCACGAACGCCATCGCGACCGCGATCAAATACACCACCACGGAACCCTTCCCCTTCCAATCCGTGCCGAGCGCCGCGCGCAGCACGGAGTGTGGTCCCTGCGACGCAATGATCAGCTGCTGCAGGATGAAGTACGCGACGCCGCACATCAGCAGGACTACGCCGTAGATCGCGATTGGCATCGGAGCGAAATGGGTCTCGCTCATCCACGCGGTCCCGACGGGAATCAGCGAGAGCCAGAAGAGCAGATGCAGATTGGCCCAGAGCACTTTCCCACTGACATGCGACACGGTGTGCAGCATGTGGTGATGGTTGTTCCAGTAGATGCCGACGTTGGTGAAGCTGAGTAAGTAACCGAGTAGAACGGGCAGCATGGGTCCGAGATCGGCCAGCGTCCCGCCGTGCGGCACTTTCAACTCCAGCACCATGATCGTGATGACGATGGCGATCACGCCGTCGCTGAACGCTTCAAGCCGAGTCTTTCCCACGCCGCTCTCCCGTTTGGTGACCATCCCTCTTCACATCCGATGTGGTAACTTCGGGGATGGAGATCCCCTTGGGTATCGTGACCGTCTCGGATCGGGCAAGCGCCGGCATCTATGAGGACAAATCCGGACGCGCGATCGAAGAGGTGCTCGGTCGATGGATCGAGTCGGCTTGGCGCACGGAGTACCGGCTGATACCCGACGTGCAGCCCCAGATCGAGGCCACGCTCCGCGAACTCGCCGACGTCCACCACTGCCCGCTGATCGTCACGACAGGCGGAACGGGCCCAGCCCCGCGCGATGTGACACCCGAAGCCACGATGGCAGTATGCGATCGACTGCTTCCGGGCTTTGGTGAGCAGATGCGCGCCGTGTCCGTGCGAACCGTGCCGACGGCGATCCTGTCCCGACAGGTCGCCGGTACCCGCGGAGCCTCACTCATCATCAACCTTCCGGGTAAACCCGCTGCAATCGAAGAGTGCCTCGGCGCGATCTTCGCGGCGATTCCATATTGCATCGAGTTAATCGGCGGTCCGCGCCTCAAGACGAGCGCGGCGGCGCCGGCCCCTTTTCGTCCGAGCGGAGTCTGATCCATGACGTTGTCTGCTGAGTTGTTGCGAATTCTCGTTTGCCCGAAGTGCAAAGGTCCGCTCGAGTACTACGCCGGACCGCCGGAGGCCCTGGTCTGCCGCGCCGACAAACTTGTGTACGCGGTGAATGACGGAATTCCGGTGATGCTCATCGATGAAGCGCGCGCGCTGAACGACGCGGAATTTCCATCACGCCCGTGACAGTCCCGGCGGCGGCAAGTGCCGATACAGCGCAGAGTCGCGTGTGGGTGAGCGACAGCGCGCTGGTCGGTTACGAGGCCACGACGCTGCCGCTCGCGCCCGATGACGATGGACCGTTGTGCGCGACGCTGGTGCGGCGGCATCGCACAACACCAACGCGACGCGCGGTGTTGTACGTCCACGGTTTTGTCGACTATTTCTTTCAGACGCATGTTGCCGATGCGTTTGTAAGCGCCGGCTGGGATTTTTACGCGCTCGACCTGAGACGATACGGTCGTTCATTGCGCGGCGGCAATCGGCCCAACTACACGACCGGTCTTTCGCACTACGACGAAGAGCTTTCGCTCGCAATCGATATCGTGCGTCGCGAAGAAGGACACGACACACTCGTACTGCTCGGTCACTCCACCGGCGGACTGATCACGTCGTGGTACATGCACCGCGGTGAACTGCGCAACGACGTGCAGGCACTGGTGCTCAACAGTCCGTTTTTCGATTTCGCCATTCCATCGTCGCGCAGGCTGATGTTGGCGATCGGAACGTTTCTCGGTGCGATCATGCCATCAGTGTCGGATCCGAAGGCGATCTCGCGTTGGTACGGTGACAGTCTGCTGAAGGAACATCACGGCGAGTGGACATACGATTTGCGATGGAAACCGTTGCTTGGCTTTCCGGCGTATTTCGGTTGGGTACGCGCGATCCGAAAAGTACAGACACGACTCGCGAAGGGACTCTCGATCACATCTCCGGTGCTCTTGCTGCACGCAGGTTCGTCGATGTTTGCGAAAGGCGAATGGAACGATGCGTATCTGGCCAACGATATCGTGCTCGACGTCGAACACATGAAGGCACGCGGTCCGGGCATCGGTCGCGATGTCACACTGCAGGGATTTCCGGGCGGCATGCACGATCTGTTTCTCTCCCGCAAGGCTGTTCGCGACGATGTCATTCGTTCGATGTTGACCTGGCTGGAAAGCCGCTTCGGAGCCGCTCCACATGTCTGATCAAACGCAACACGACGCGCGACCAGCGATGCGCGATGCGATCCGCGACGCGACGCGCGTGGTGCGCGCGGGCCTGCCGCATGCACAGCCCGGTGCACCGTATCTGCCTGGTCCGACGTTCGCGGCCCCGTATCATGCGGCCGGTGATGTTGCCAATTCGCCCTTCACGTACGGTCGCTTTCACAACCCCACGTGGACACTCTACGAAGCCGCGCTCGAAGAGTTGGAGGGCGGCCCCTCGGTGTTGTTTCCCTCGGGGATGGCGGCCAGTGCAGCTTTGCTCGCAACGGCTCTCAAGCGTGGGCAGAAGATCGTGATGCCCAACGACAGCTACTACACGACGCGACTGATCGCGACGACGTACTTCGCCGAGCAGGGGATTGAAGTGGTGATGGCACCGACGGTTGATGGCGCGCAACGCGCGCTGCTCGAGGGTGCATCGTTGCTGTGGCTTGAGTCGCCGACCAATCCCGGACTCGATGTATGCGATATCACGACGCTGTGTCGCGCGGCGCACGATGTTGGCGCGTTGGTAGCCGTCGACAACACGACCGCCACCGTGCTTGGACAACGCCCACTCGCACTCGGCGCTGACTTTGCCGTCGTTTCCGACACCAAGGCGATGACCGGTCACGCAGACGTCGTGCTTGGCCACGTTGCCTGCAAAGACACCGTCTGGGCCGATGCACTGCGCACTTGGCGCACGCGCATGGGCGTGATTCCAGGTCCGATGGAAGTATGGCTCGCGCATCGTTCACTCGGTACGCTCGATGTGCGACTCTCACGACAGTGTGACAGTGCACTGCAAGTAGCGAGCTATCTGTCGACGCACGCGAAAGTTTCGAGCACGCGCTATCCCGGATTACCGACCGATCCGGCGTACACGATCGCATCAAAGCAGATGACGCAGTTTGGACCGGTGATTGCATTCACGTTGAGCGATCGCGCTGCGGTCGAACGATTCTTTGCGGCGACAACGCTGGTGCACGAAGCGACGAGTTTCGGCGGTATTCATACCAGCGCCGAGCGCCGTGCGCGTTGGGGTGGCGACGCGGTCGCTGAAGGCTATGTGCGACTGAGCATCGGCCTCGAAGATGTACGCGACCTGTTGAACGATTTCGAGATTGCGCTCGCCGCAGTCTGAGGAGTGTGCATGCCGCAGGACGAGTTGAATCGGGCAGCCGACCATGATGTCGTGAACGACGCCGAAGCGAGCGAGGATTCGGCAGCGATGGATCGTCGGCATTTTGTCGAACGCTCCGTTGCCGCCGGTGCGGCGGCATTTCTTGCGCCCTCGATCGCGGGCTCGGCACAGGACACTACGCGCAAGCAGACGCGCACGCCCGGACAGACTAAACGCGCAGCGACGCCGGTGCAGCTCGCACCGTTTCCATATGCGGAGATGACGGTCGCGCAGTTGCAGTCCCGCATGCAGAAGGGAACGCTCACGTCGCACGCGCTCACGGCTGCGTATCTCGCACGCATGGATGCGATCGATTCATCGGGACCATCGCTCCGTTCCGTGATTGAGCGTAATCCCGATGCGCTTGCGATCGCTGATCGCATGGATGCAGAGCGTAAACGCGGTGAAGCGCGCGGTCCGTTGCATGGCATCCCGGTGTTGATCAAGGACAACATCGACAGTGCCGATAAGATGGCGACGACTGCCGGTTCGCTGGCGCTCGCCGGTTCATCTGCACCGCGAGACGCACACATCGTCGAACTGCTGCGCGCGGCCGGTGCCGTGTTGCTCGGCAAAACGAATCTCAGCGAGTGGGCCAACTTTCGTTCGATACGTTCTACAAGTGGTTGGAGCGGACGCGGTGGTCAGACGCGCAATCCGTACGTCCTCGATCGTAATCCGTGTGGCTCGAGCTCAGGCACAGGGGCCGCGATTTCAGCGAATCTCGCCGCGGTTGGTATCGGTACCGAGACTGACGGTTCGATCATCTGTCCGTCATCCATCTGCGGACTCGTTGGTATCAAGCCGACCGTCGGCCTCGTGAGTCGGAGTGGCATCATCCCAATCTCCGTATCGCAGGATACCGCCGGACCGATGGCGCGGACCGTCGCCGATGCGGCCGCACTACTGAACGTGATGGCGGGCGTTGACGATCGTGACGAAGCGACCAAGGCTGGTCGGGGCATGGCGCCAGCCGATTTCACCTCATCGCTGAATGCCGAGGCGTTGCGCGGTGCGCGCATTGGTATCGCACGCAACATGGCCGGCTTTCATCCGCTTGTGGACGCGGTGTTCGAAGACGCCATCGCTGCGATCAGAAAGGCGGGTGCGACAATCATCGATCCGGCTGATGTACCGACAGTCGGCAAGTACGACGAAGCCGAGAACGAAGTGTTGCTCTACGAGTTCAAGGATGGGATCAACTCTTATCTGCGGGCGCGCGGGAACACGACGCGTTTGAAGTCGCTGGAAGATTTGATCGCGTTCAACAAAGCGAACCCTTCCCGCGAGATGCCGTGGTTTGGTCAGGAGCAGTTTGAGCGCGCACAGTCGCGAGGCATGCTCACCGACACGAAGTATCGCGACGCGCTTGCGTCATGTCGCGTACTTTCCCGCACGCAGGGGATCGACGCGGTCGTCGCCAAGCATCAACTCGACGCGATTGTCGCGCCGTCAAACGGACCGACCTGGCCGACCGATCTGGTGAACGGCGATCGCTACACCGGTGGAAATTCCAGTGTTGCGGCGGTGGCGGGCTATCCAAGCATTACGGTTCCGATGGGCTTTGCCTCCGAGTGTCCGCTCGGCATTTCCTTCATCGGCAGCGCGTGGACGGAAGCGAAATTGATCGGGATCGCCTACGCGTTCGAACAGGCAACGCACGCGCGTCGGGCGCCGCGCATGCTGCTGACGCAGCCATACTCGTGAGTCAGAACGTGAACGATGAGATGGACGGAAACCGGACGCGCGCCCTGATCGGGCTTGGCATTACGGTTGTGCTGGCTGTTGGTGCATGGCTGTTTGTAGCGCGCGCGACAGACTCCGGTCTTGAACGACTCGCGCGCATCGACAGAGCGCGCGCGAGTTGCAACGCGCTCTGGGCGAAAGCGGTCAATCCGATCGACTCTGCGCGCGTCGACGCGACGCCGCTGCCCGATACCATCGATCCACGATCAAGTTCGGCCCTCCAGCGTTGCGGCGGGCTTCGCGCAATGGAACCGAAGCCGGTGAATCCACGTGAGTTGTCGGGCGAGCCGATGCCAAGAGGATTGCGATGAAAAGTCGTTCCCGTGTTGTGATCGTGCTGTTGATGGTGCTCGCGATCGCGGTCACCGTCCTCTTCTTTGTCGTACCCAACATCGTCGATCGTCGGATGAACACGGTCGTGCCGACCACGATGCCGCCCGTGACCGAGGCCGCGAAGGCGCTGCACGCAACGCTCTTTGTTGCCGACATGCACGCCGACGAACTGCTCTGGGGACGCGATCCGCTCGAGCGCGTGGACCACGGGCATGTGGACGTGCCGCGACTGCAGGAAGGGAACGTCGCGCTGCAGGTGTTTGCTGCGGTGACAAAGACACCGCGCGATATGAACTACGACCAGAACACCGGCGAGACGGATAACATTCTGCTGCTCGCCATCGCGCAACGGTGGCCGAGCGCAACGTGGAAAAGTTTGCGGGCCCGCGCGGTGTATCAGGCCGAACGTTTGCACGATGCCGCAGCACGTTCAAAAGGCGACCTGACAATCATCGCGTCGCGCGATGATCTGCTCGCATTCACAGCAAAGCGGGCGACGGCTCCGAAACGGGTTGGCGGACTGTTGGCGATCGAGGGGCTGCAGGCGCTCGATGGTCAGCTCGAAAGCGTCGACACACTTTTCGCGCACGGCTATCGCATGATGGGACTGGCCCACTTCTTCGACAACGAAGTCGCGTCGAGTGCGCACGGAGTACTTCACGAGGGACTGACGCCGTTCGGTCGCACGGTAATCGCCCGCATGGACACACTCGGCATCATCGTCGATCTCGCGCACTCGTCACCGAAGACCATCGATGACGTACTCGCGATGGCAACGCGGCCGATGGTGGTATCGCACACTGGTGTTGCGGCCACCTGTCCGGGACCGCGCAATCTCACCGACGATCAGATGCGTGCGATCGCGGCCAAGGGCGGACTGATTGGCATCGGCTACTGGGATGCGGCAGTGTGTACGCTCAGCATCGAAGCGATCGTCAAAGCAATCGTGCACGCCGTCGAGATCATGGGGCCGACACACGTCGCACTCGGCTCAGATTTTGACGGCGCGACACACACGCCGTTCGATACGCACGATCTCGTTCACATCACCGATGGGCTGCTGCGCGCAGGCGTTGCGCCGGATGTCGTGCGTCGCGTGATGGGTGGAAACGTGCTGGAGTTTTTGACGAACGCGTTGAGGTAGGGACTGGGGACTGGGGGCTGGGGGATAGGGATCGGGTTCGCGACGACCCCTATCTGCAGGAACGCAAGACGGCGAGCGCGTTCGCGACGGGGCGTTCGCCGACTGTGTCGGATGGATGATTGGCGAGACGATGACCGTTGGGTGCACGTGAGTCGTTGATCGCCATTGCCGACGAACCGCCGCCGTCGAGGTTGATGGCGTCAGTGGCGCCGAGCGCGCGAAAGAGATTGGCCATGTCACGCAACGACATCCCCACGCTGTACTTGGGCTGTCGTCCATCGATGACGGCGATCATGAGCCGACGACCTCTGTTTGCGTATCCGATCGCCGTGCGCGGGTTGAGCGCGCGAAACGCTGCATCGTTTACCGAGTCGACAGCGCCGACGACAGCACTGTCGCGCAGCAGTTCCGGCATCCCGCCTACGGCTTCGACAGGTGCGACGGGCGACATACTGCGCGAGACAGTGACTGTATCGCCAACGTACAGCGATACCGGGTTTGCTGGCATCTGACTGTTGACACCACTGTTGCCTCCCTCGCGCGACGACGCAGGCAGCGCATTTTCGCCGACCAGCAACAGCGTATCGCCAGTGGCAACGCTGTTGCGTACACGATCAAACGTGGCGACGACGTAACGTTGTTCGCCGCGGCTGCGCCTGATGGGTACGAGCATCACTGCTGAACGCACCGTGCTGTCGAGCGGGATTCCCCACGACGCGTCGATGATTCCCGTCATTTTCGCCCGTGGTCGATTCCATGTCGCAATCGCAAGCTCGCCGCGGGTGGTACTCAGCCTGGCGCTGATTGTGAGTCGGCCGATCCATGGCTTTCTGTGTGGCAACATGGCAAACACCGGTCGATCGATCGGGCCTGAAAGTACACGACCCGCGCCAATGTGCGCACCGACCGGAACACCGGGCGGCGTGAAGAGAAAGAAGTCGGCATTCACGGCGGCGACGGCTCGTAATGCTGGTGCAACACGCAGCAGCAACTGGCTTGTGGTCGTGCGACCCAGTGCGGTTGATGCGCCCTTCACCGCGCGCACGTCCACGCACTTGGCGAGATCGACATCGAGCAGCACTACCCGCCACGGCGCCGAGTTTTTTACAAGGCGATGCAACTGAACGCCGGGTGCGATCAGCTCGGTTGTGACAGAGTCGGCAACGGTACGCGCAAGCTGTGCAAAGCGAGCGTCATCGTCCGTGCTGTGAGGGAAGCGCGCGCATCCGGAGGCAAGCAACATCAGTGCGTAATGCGCGAGCCGAAAACGAGCCGGGCGCGTGTGGCGAGCAGAGGCTGGGGTGGTCATGGCGTGACAACATAGAGCCGCGCGTCGAGTTGTGCATTGCCGCCGTCGATGCTTTGTTACCGCTATTGGATACCCGTTCGTCGCAGGCAACTGCTGCCGGTACACCGACTACATCGTGATCTTCGCGTTGACGCCACTCGCGCTGCTCAGCCTCGTTTTACAGGTGCAAACGCCGTTGCATCTGGTTCCGCCGCTGCCGCGGAAGCCGTTGCCTAAACCCGCCGCGAATGCCGTTGTTGCGGTTGCCAGTCAAAACCGCGTTGCCGCAGGCGTACAACACGGTCGTGTTCTTTCGCTCGCGATGAATGTCGTCACGGCCAGGTGGAAGCCCGAGGGCGAGAACGATCCCGAAGTACCCGTGCTCGCGTTCGCCGAAGTGGGCAAGAGTGCGACGGTACCCGGCCCCATGATTCGTGTTCGGCAAGGTACCGAGGTTCAACTCGCGCTCACCAATCGTACCGACTCGGCGTTGGTCATCGGCGGGCTGCGCGCGGGGAGTGGTCGCGACAAGGACAGGGTGCAGTTGGCGGTCGGCGCGACACGCGAAGTGCGCTTTCGTCTCGATTCCACCGGGACGTACGCGTACTGGGGCGCGTTCAAAGGCACCACTGCGTTCGATCGCAACTGGCTCGAT
>JBKJTE010000327.1:0-10430 GCA_046590495.1 Gemmatimonas sp.
GATCGGACCGCGCGAGTCATCGTACCAACCGGAGATCTGGAGCACCGGCGCACGCACTTTCGCGATGTTGGTCGTCACCGCGTGCGCGCGCCAGTACTCGTCGAGCGACTGATGCGCCAGCCACCGATCCCAGAGCGGTACGCGTCCGCAGCCGAGTCGTTGTGGCAGGTCGGCGATGGGTAGTTTGGCGATTGCGGCACCGATGTCGAGATCGTTGGTATTCTGCAACGTGCGTTCGCGCATCAGACAGGCCCACGCGACGTTGATCGGCGAAAAGACCATGTCTTCGTACGGCACGATGCGCCACGGATCACCCGTTGCCGCCGACGGTGCGAGTGCGGCGAGATGCGGCGGTGCGCTGACGGCCGCGTACCAGGCCAGCCGTCCCTCGTCTGAGTGGCCGATCATGCCGACCTTGCCGTTTGCGCCTGGGAGCCCGGCCGCCCATTCGACGGCGTCGTAGCCGTCGGTGACATCGGTGTCGTAGTCGCCGAAGTCGTTGCCTGAAGACTGATCGCGCCCGCGTACGTGCTGCGCGACGTAGATGTAGCCGCGCGCCGCCCAGTAGCGTCCCGCGGGTCGCGTGATCCGCGTGTATGGCGTGCGCATGAGCACGACGCCGAATGGTCCGTTGCCGACCGGTCGTGCGATGTAGCTCACCAGTCGCGCACCGTCACGTGTGGTCATGAACACCGCGGTGTCTTCACTGACGGCGAACGTAGAATCGGAGACAGCGCCGGGCCAGAGCAGATAATTCTGCTCGGCCACGGCAGCTGTTGCCCGTCGCACGAGACGCATTCGCGTGCCGGACGGGCGGCCCTGCACCAGCATCACACCGACGAGCGTGTCGTGGTGCCAGCGCGCATCGAGTGCCTGTCCTCGCTCGCCGTTGAGCAGCACGGTATCTCCGTGGACACTCGTCGATTGCACGGTCAGCATGGGTTCACCGGTGCGACGACGTACGACACCGACGTTTGCCGAGTCGTTGGGGGCGAAGTGCGCGAACCCCATTCGTCGCCACCCTTCAAAGCCGCCACGCGAAGTGGAGCCTAAGGCAACGTATGCGTCCCAGTCACCGGCGAGCGTACGCCTGGATTGTGCGTGGAGTGCCACGTTCGGTGCGAGCGCTGACAGCAGGGTGGTGCCCAGAGTGACGACGCGAAGCAGGCCCGACATCTCGTGTCCGTGTTCGAGTGAAAAGCATTGCAGAGCCGGTGACTGCGGGAATTATCGCGCCTTGGACTGGAGCCAGTCCAATGTCACATGCATCGCCTCATGCCATTGCGCAGCGTTGGTGAGGTGTCCGGCACCGCGAAGCAGGTGACATCGGTGCAGCTGCGGGTTGTCGAAGCGTGTTGTGAGTGCGGTGTGAAAGGCGCGTGCCGCTTCGGGTGGAACGCTCGCATCATGTTCAGCGATCACGCTCAGCAAGGCAACGTCATCGAACGCCTCGATGCCGTCGTGAGGGCTGTCGGCCCCGGGCTGTTCGGGCGACCCAAGCAGCGCGACCACGGCCCGAAAGCGGAGTCCGCGCGCAATCGCGCGATAGGCAAGGAAGGCGCCCATCGAGACTCCCACAAGCGAGACGGCTGATGGATCTGCATTGTGCAGTGCAACGAGTGCGGAGATGAGGGCCGGAATTTCCTCGATCGACTGGTCGACGAGTGGCAGCATCACCTACATCGCGCCGCCGTCCGTGGTGACGATGCGATCCGAGATGGTGCGATCGCGCCGCGCTCCGTGTCCGACGGCATCGATACCAACGGCGAGGAAACCCGCACTGGCGAGGCGTTCAAGCTCACCGGCATGCGCAAGTGCGTCCGCGCGAAAGCCGTGGAACCAGAGCACCGTTGGAAACGGCGCACCGTCCAACGCGGGGGCGGCCATCAGCACGGGCACACCGGCGATGTTCAGGGCATGAAGTGGAACGGGCATGCCGCTCAGGCGACCGTGTTGTGACGTACGCGGTGGCGTTCAGTCGATGAGATCACAGTACTGAAATCGCTCTTCGCGCAAGACACGCTCGCCGAGTGAGACATCGATCGGCTCGCGAAAGATGGGGCCATCGATGACGCAAGTATGGAACTCGCCGCGTTCGCCACATGGATCGACTGTGGGCGGCAACTCAGACAGCAGTTCTGCGTTGAATTCACGTCCGGCAAAACCCGCGTCGAGTTGCGTGGTGTCGACGCAGCTAAGTATCGCGCGGAATCCACGCGTTACGAAGTAGTGCGCCAGCGGCGCTGTCGCCTCGTCCCACAACGGATACAACCCAGTCCAACCGAGCCGCGCCAGGAGCACTTCGCGATAGTTGCGCACGTCTTCGAGAAAGAGATCGCCGAAGGCAATCGTGCGAGCCTCGGGGTGCGCCGCAAGCACCATCTCGAGCCCAGTCGCAAACGCGCGCTCGTAGTCGTCGTTGGACGACGTCGCACCAAGTGCCACTTCAAACAGCGGAACGCCAATCGAGTCGGCTTGCTTGCGCAGAATCGAACGACGCACGCCGTGAATACTGATGCGGTCGTACGCGGTCGAAACGGTGGTGAGCAGCGCGACCACTTGTATGGTTGGATCAGCGAGCAAACGTTCGAGCATCATGCTGCTGTCTTTACCGCCACTCCACGAAACTACGACGCTGGTGCGCGCGCTTCCCATTGCTCCCACGACAGCGGTGCTCCCGTTTCAAGAAAGGTCTGCAGTGAATCCATCGCCCACGCCCATCCGACTTCGGCGTCATGCATATCGTCGATGTGTTGTAGTGCCACATGATCGAGACGACACAGTATCTTGCCGTCTTGTTCCGTGATGTACACCTCGACACTACTCCCGGATTGATAGCGACTCATCTCCCAGGTGAACATCAACAACGATGGCTCGGTAATGCGCTTATATACGCCGCCTTCACCTTTGCCGTTGCTGAACCGTCCACCCGCGCGAAAGTCGCTGGTCATTTCCATCAGCACCCACTGCGACCATCGCGATGGATCGGCCCATGCCGACCACACATCCGCGATTGGTGCGGCGATCAATCGTTGCGTCGACATCGAGTACGTCATGCTGCGCTCCTGTGTCGTCGTCAACAAGGTTGCTCACATTGAGTGTAACGCCAAGCACCGTCAGCGTGCGCTGAACTATATCCCGGTCAAATCGGTACATACGCCTATATCTGCTTCCAGACTTGCCGTCGGAGTTGTTTCGCGCCAACATGGCGGATCGCTTCACCCTCACCTCACGCCGCCCATGATGATCCTTCTTTCGATGCTCGCGCTGCAACAGCCGGCTACACAGGGCGCCGAGATCGCGCGCATCGTCGTTGCACCGGCCAGTCGTACGATGATTGCCGGCGATACCCTCCGACTTCGCGCCGAAGCGCGCGACGCGCAGGGGAACGTCATCCCTGGCGTGACCTTTCGCTATCGACTGGGTGGTTCAGCGCGCTTTGAAGGCCGCGTCGACTCACTCGGCCTCGTGACTGCAAGCTCCACGAGCATTCTGCCGGTAACCGTCACGGCAACGCTTGCGGGTGCGAAGCCAAAGTTTGAAGTGATCGAGATACGTGCGCTGCCCGGTGCTGCGGCAAGTGTCGAAGTGTCACCGGCGAGCGCACGACTTGTTGCCGGACAGTCGCTGCGAGCGACCGCGCGGAGCTTTTCACTCTCGGGAGACAAGCGCCCTGATCGCGTGACGTGGACCAGTGCGAACCCGTCGGTTGCGACCGTCAATTCCGCCGGACTCATCACGGCCGTCGGCAGCGGTGGTACCAAGATCATGGCCAACGTTGGTACGGCCACGACGACGCTCCCCGTTACCGTTGTTGCGGGTTCACTCGCATCGCTCACCATGACGCCCGCAAATGTTGATGCGCGCACAGGTGATGTGCTGCGTTTCAACGTGAATGCGAAAAGTGCGGCCGGTAAGGCAGTCACTGGGCTGACGCCGACGTGGAGCTTTTCGCCCGGACATGGCACCATCGATGAAGATGGCGCTTTTGTTGGCTACGAAGCCGGTGAGTACACGATCACCGCATCCTTTGGCACGCGCAGTGTTCAGTCGACCGTCACACTGGCCGAACGCGATATCCGTCGTCCCCTGTCACTGGTTGGACGTCTGCCGCGCTCACGCTTCAGCACCGAAGAAGTGTGGATCCATCCCGACGGCAAGCACGCGTATCTCGGTTCGGGTTCTGGCGGCGACGTGTTGTATGCAATCGATATCAGTAACCCCGCAAATCCGACGGTGACAGATTCGGTCATCTCCAACACGCGTCGTGTAAACGATGTGATGACCTTCCCTGACGGAAAGTTTCTGGTCTTCACCCGTGAAGGCGCGAGCGATCGCAAGAATGGGATCGTCATCTGCTCGCTCGAAGATCCGGCACACCCGAAGCCGATCGCTGAATTCACTGACGGTGTGACTGGCGGTGTGCATTCAGCGTTTGTGAACAAGCAGGACAAGTTCGGCACGTACATCTATCTCACCAACGATGGCACCGGTGCGCTGCACATTCTCGACGTGAACGATCCGTATCATCCAAAGGAAGTTGCACGCTGGAAGACGGAAGGACGTCCCGATGCCGGCCGTTCACTGCACGATATCGATATTCGCGACGGCCTGCTCTACGCGAGCTACTGGAACGACGGTCTCGTTGTGCTCGACATCGGCAATGGCATGAAGGGTGGTTCGCCGTCCAAGCCGGTGATGGTGTCGCAGTACAAGTACGATCTCAATTCGCTCTACAAGCAGGTGGAGGTCGACGGTGGCCCCGGGTTCATTCGCGGGACGCACACTGCATGGCGTCACAAGAACTACGTCTTCATTGCAGACGAAGTCTTTCCCGCAGCGTATCCCAAAGGCACCAAAGACGCAGCAGCGGGTCGCGCATATGGACGGTTGCAGGTGCTCGACGTCAGTGATATCACACACCCAAAATCAGTTGCGTGGTACGAGCCCGAGTACGGCGGCGTGCACAACGTCTGGGTTGCAGGCGACACGCTGTATATGGGCGCGTACAACGCCGGCTTCCGCGTCTTTGATATCTCCGGTGAACTTCGCGGCGACTTGCGCGCACAGGGACGCGAGATCGGTCATCTGAACACGGCCGATATGGACGGGCACATCAAGAATTCGGCGATGACGTGGGGGGTTGTCGTCAATCCGAAAGACAACCTTTCTTATGTCAACGACGACAACAACGGACTGTGGATCATCAAGATCGAACCAAAGCCCGTCACCAAAGTCGTACCGTGATCCAACGCGTAGGCGCAGCAGTAGCGTTATCAGTAGCGATTACGGTCGCGGCACTTCTCGCACCGGCACTGCTGCGCGCGCAGGGATCGATTGTTCCTGCGCCAACTGTAGCGCCAACTGTTACGCCCACGCGTGACTATCTCGTACTCGTCGCCAGCGAAGCGGTCGATCGTGTCGCACTCATTCGTTTTGGTCCGACAGGCGCAACGATTGAGCGCGAACGGTATGTCGGTTGGTCACCCACCGAAGTTGCTGGGCCACACGGAGTCGCCGTGTCACCGGATCGTCAGCACTACTTCGTGACGACCGCGCACGGCACACCGTTTGGCAGACTCACAAAATTCAACACCGCATCGAACGCCGTCGAAGGCAGTGTCATGCTCGGCAACTTCCCGGCGACGATGCAAGTCTCGCCGGACGGTGAGTTGGTGTTCGTCGTCAATTTCAACCTGCATGGCGAGATGGAGACCAGCGATGTCTCCGTGGTGTCCGCCAAAGACATGGTCGAGATCGCGCGCATCAACACCTGCACGATGCCGCACGGGTCGCGCCTCAACAGCGACGGAACGAAGCAATATTCCGCGTGCATGATGGACGAAGAGCTTGTTGAGATTGACGCGCGCACCCTCAACGTCAGTCGGCATTTCTTTCTCACGAAAGGCAAAGAGATGGGAATGACCGGTGCACCGCCAATGCGCGGCGCGGCGGATCACGCATCTCACGATATGGGTGGCCACGGTATGGAGCCGCCAAAGCCCGGCGACGTTTCCTGTTCGCCGACGTGGGCACAACCATCGCGTGACGGCAAGCGGGTTTGGGTTGCGTGCAACAAGTCGAGTGAAATAGTCGAGATCGACGCCGTTACCTGGACACTCACGCGCCGCATTGCTGCAGGTCCCGGTGTATACAACCTGGGCGTAACGCACGATGGCATGCGGCTGATCGCCACGAACAAGCGCGATGCGTCTATTTCAATTTTCGATGTTGCGTCTGGCAAGGAATTGGCGCGCATCCCAACGACGCGCAAAGTCGTGCACGGTGTCGCAGTCTCTGACGACGACCGCTATGCGTTTGTCTCTGTTGAAGGGATGGGCTCAGAGCCCGGCACAGTCGATATCATCGATCTCAACGCGCTCAAGAAAGTCGCGAGCGTCGATGTCGGCCAGCAGGCAGGTGGTATCGACTTTGTGCGCTCAGAGAAGGTGAAGCCGTAGTCGCACTCAACGTTTGCGCAGTGGCGAGGTAGCAGCGTCCCACCAGCTCCTGGCACACGGTGCGTGAACGACACGTCGCCCTGTTTCCCGAAACTCACGTCAGCGCATCATCCCACGCGGGTTCCACCTCCAGTACAGGCCTTGCACATGACCGCTGCATCGAAAGGCGACGCGTACACACCCGTCCCGGCTGATCATTTCACATTCGGACTCTGGACGGTTGGCAATATTGGTCGCGACCCGTTCGGTGATGCGGTCCGCGCGGTGATTCCTCCGACGCGCATTGTCGAGAAGCTCGCAATGCTCGGCGCGTATGGCGTGAACCTGCACGACGAAGATCTCGTGCCACGTGATGCAACGCCGGCTGAACGGGATCGGATTGTACGCGAGTTCAAGGCCACACTTCAGGCGACCGGAATGAAGGTGCCGATGGCGACGACGAATCTCTTCAGCGATCCTGCGTTTCGCGATGGTGCCTTCACCAGCAACGATCCGCGCACCCGCGCTTACGCATTGCAGAAGACGATGCGTTCGATGGACCTCGGCGCCGAACTCGGCGCAGAGAACTACGTCTTCTGGGGCGGACGTGAAGGGACGGAAACGAACGCGGCAAAAGACGCGCGCACCGCACTCGGCTGGTTTCGCGATTCGCTCGATTTTTTGTGTGAGTACAACATCGCACAGGGATACAACTTCAAATTCGCGCTCGAGCCCAAGCCCAACGAACCGCGCGGCGACATTTTTCTCCCGACAATCGGTCACGCGCTGGCGTTCATTCACACGCTCGCACACCCCGACATGGTCGGCGTAAATCCTGAAGTCGCGCACGACACGATTGCGGGCCTCGATTTCACGCACGGTGTTGCGCAGGCGATCGACGCGGGCAAGCTCTTTCACATCGATCTCAACGCGCAGAAGCCGGGCCGTTACGATCAGGACCATCGCTTTGGCAGCGAGGATCTCAAGGCGACGTTTTTTCTCGTGAAGTTGCTCGAAGACTCGAAGTACGCGGGCATGAAGCATTTCGACAGCCACGCCTATCGCACGGAAGACGAAGCAGGCGTTTGGGACTTTGCCGCAGGCAGCATGCGCACGTATCTGATCTTCAAGGAGAAGGTGGCGCGCTTCAACACGGATACGGAAATTCAGGCGTGTCTCGCTGAGTTGCGCGCGCGTGGCGGTGGCGAAGGCGAGCGCGTGAAGTACAGCGCGGCCAGTGCCGCTGAACTCAAGGCGCGTCAGCTTGATCTCGCAGCCATTCGTGCCGAAGGCTTTGGCTACGAGCGCCTCGATCAGTTGACGATGGAGCTGCTGCTCGGAGTCCGGTAAGGTGACTCACCGTGCAGACAGTACGGCCAACGACGAGCTGTTCCTCGGGCTCGACGTTGGCACGAGTGGCGTAAAGGCCATCCTCATGCGCCGCAATGGCGACGTGGCGGCGACTGCGCTCGCTCCGCTGTCACTCTCCACGCCGCGCCCGGGTTGGGCGGAGCAGGACCCGGATGCGTGGTGGGATGCGACCGTTGTCGCCGTGCGCGATGTATTGACCAAGTCACCTAACGCGCGCGTATTGTCGATCGGCATATCGGGGCAGATGCATTCATCGGTCTTTCTCGACCGTCGTGAACAGGTAATTCGACCCGCTTTGCTCTGGTGCGACGGGCGCACCACCGCCGAGTGTGCGGAGATCACGAAACGGGCCGGTGGCGAATCGAACCTGCGCGATTGGGTGCGCAATCCCGCACTCGAAGGATTCACGTTGCCGAAGGTGCTGTGGCTGCGCAATCACGAACCCGACGCCTATCGCCAGCTCTCCACGGTGCTGCTGGCGAAGGATTTCATTCGCCTCCGTCTCACCGGCACGCTCGCAACCGAACCGTCCGACGCCTCGGGCACACTGATGTACGATCCGGCAGGTCAGCGGTGGAGCGAGGAGTTGCTGCGCGCTGTCGATGTGCCGATGCATCTACTGCCGGATATCGGTGCGTCGTCGCAGGTACTGGGTCGTCTGTCATCACTTGCGGCGCGCATCACTGGTCTCGAAGAATACACACCAGTTGTCGGCGGTGGCGCAGACAACGCCTGTGGGGCGGCTGGTGTTGGTGTCATCACACCGGGTGAAGCGGTGGCGAGTTGGGGAACGTCGGGCACCGTGCTCGCACCCACTGCGCAGCCGCTCGTCGATCCTGCACTTCGTGCGCACACCTTCTGCCACGTTGCACCGGGTGTCTGGTATCTCATGGGTGTTGTGCTCTCGGCCGGCGGCGCCTTCTCGTGGTATCGTGAAAACTTCGCGCGCGCGAGCGATGGGGCATCGGTGTCGGCAGCGTTGCTTGATGACGAAGCGGCAACGATCGCGCCCGGCGCAGAGGGCGTGACGTTCTTGCCATATTTGCAAGGGGAGCGCACGCCGCACCGTGATGCATCGGCGCGCGGTGCGTTTCTCGGACTCAGTCTGGCGCATTCGCGTTCGCATCTCACACGCGCGGTGATCGAAGGCGTCTGTTTCGCGATGCGCGATTCGGTTTCGATTCTGCGTGAGCTTGGTCTCTCGCCGAGCAGTCTGCTGCTGACGGGCGGTGGTGCAAAAAGCCCGTTGCTGCGTCGACTGCAAGCCGAGATTTATGGCGTGCCGGTCACGACCGTGAATCGGGAAGAAGGGCCAGCATACGGCGCGGCACTGTTGGCGGCGGTTGGCGTTGGCGCATTTGCAGATCTCGCAACGGCGGCACGCGAAACTCTCGCACGTGCTCCGCTTGAAGAGCCCGCAGTCGGTGCGCATGAGCAGTATGACGACGCCTACGCGCGGTTCCGTGCCGCCTACGGCGCGCTTCGTCCCGTCATGAACATGGCGTAGCGAGACCGGATGGCCGATGCTTCCGTCTTCACCGCTTCCAGCACCTGCACCTTGTTTACGCGCATCGTCACGAATGCAGTGTCGTTTGCGGTGACGTCGACGATGATCGATTGCGGCGTGAGGCCAATGGAGCGCACCTCGACTTGCTGCGTGCCGACTGGTATGCCGCGCAACAGAAATCGCCCAAGCGAATCTGGACGCACTTGGGCCACACCGTTCGCCCTGACGGACGCGTTCGTCAGCGGTTCACCGGTTGATGTCGTCAGCACACCGGCGACAGCGCCGCGCAGCGAAGTGTCAGCGCCAGCCGGCAACACGAAATCACGACGCTGCACGCGGGTCACGCTCGAGATCACATCGATCGGATCAGTGGAGATCGAATCACGACTGGCACGCATCCGCATCGGCTTGTCGACTGGAATACCACAGATCGCGTAGCTGCCATTCGTCTCGGTCGCGACTGCCCCGCCCCATCGCTGCTGCGTGAGTTGTCTCGTCTTTGTGGACGCAACCCCGAAGTCGAGCCACGCGATGTGCACCTCGGCGTTTTGTGCCTGCGTGCGGCCATCGGGTCCGGTCACGTTGCCGAAGACAAAGCCGCTGTCTCTCGGCGCGCGCGACGCTCCGCAGGCTGAACGCCACAGTGTTGTGAACGAGGGGACGGCCACCGTCAGTACTTGCTCGGCCGACATCGCCACGAACGGGCGCGACACACCACTCAGTCCAATCGAATCGATATTCGCGTGCTGCAGTGAGATGGTGTACGCGCCGGAATCGAGCGTGAGTTGAAAGCGGCCGAGTGAGTCGGAGATGGCGGAGTGCGAAACGCCAGAGCGCGTGGCCGTGATGAGTGCGCCATCGAGCGGCGCATTGCGCAGACTGTCAAACGCCGTGCCGCAAACGACGAACGGTCTTGAGGTTGGTCGATGCACCGGTCGTGGTTGAGCCTTGTGCGTCGACGTCACTCGAGAAAGCGACCACGAGCATGCTCACGACAATTCCGCTGACGGTTCTCCGCAGCGCTCGCTTGGCGCGTTCTCCATTGCTGGTCGCAACACTCGGCCAACATAGCAACACCGTCCAGACATTGATTTTCGGCTTTTGTTCGGTAC
>JBKJTE010000152.1:0-6853 GCA_046590495.1 Gemmatimonas sp.
CTCGACGATGTTTTCGCGACTGGTGCGCTTCACGGGCACGCCACCGTTGGCGCGCATGAACCAACCGAGTGGTGCACGAAAGAGGGTGTCCTTGCCGAGCCAGCGCGGATCGAGTCCAAGCGCCCATTTGACGGCGAGTCCGATCGGGAAATCCCAGTTGGAAGTGTGGTGCGCGACGATGACGACGAACTTGGGGAGGTCGGGCATCGTCCCTTCTATGCGCCATCCGGCCCACCGCAGAAGCAGCAAGCCGAGTCGGCGGAGGAGTGTGCCGCGTGTTTGCGGAACGCGGGGCCCAAGTTTCCAGCTGTTCGGGTGCGCGGCGGCAGACGGAATCGGCGGGGCAGCGGGCGTTGGCGAAACGCTGGCGAGGCTTGTGATCATCGGGTTCATTTGACTCATGACTGACAAGATTCGCAAGACCGAAGACGAATGGGCGCACTGTCTCACTCCCGCTCAGTTCCGGGTCGCGCGCGAGCACGGTACCGAGGGCGCGTTCAGCGGGGAGTACTGGGACCATCACGAGACGGGAACGTACGCGTGCATCGGATGCGGCGCGCCACTCTTCGGCTCGGACACCAAATTCGACTCGGGCACGGGCTGGCCCAGCTACTTCGCACCGATTGCGACGAGCGCCGTCGAAACGACCACGGACACGAGTTGGTTCATGGTTCGCACTGAAGTGCACTGCGCCAAATGCGACGCACACCTGGGCCATATTTTTGACGACGGCCCCGATCCGACGGGGCTTCGGTACTGCATCAATTCGCTCGCGCTCAAGTTCATTCCCGCGTCGGAGGGCGAGTGACCGTGCGTCGAACGCTGTACGCAATTGTCGGTAGCGCCATTGCACTCGCCGCACCAACCATCAGCGCGCCGACCGTTGGAGCGCAGGCGCGGGGCGAAGCGCCACTGGTGCTACGATTGCCGTCGAGCGCACGCATCGCCGCGATGGCCAACGCGGGGATTGCCGCGAACGATGGCGATGCGCTGCTCTACAATCCGGGCATGCTCAACGGCGCGCGGGGTATTGCCGTGTCGATGCAGCGCTACGGATCGTTCGGGACGGCGGGCGCGTTCGGCACCGTCACCCAGGTTGGTGTGCTGAACGTGGGCGTTGGCGCGCAATTCGTGGACTGGCGTGCGCCGAGTGGAACGGCGTGGGGCGATGCGGTGCGACCGGGGGCAACGCGGTTGGCCGATAGCGGTGCTGTTGCGGCATCAAGCAGCGCCTTCACCGTCGGTGTCGGGCGCGTGGTGAAAGGCGGGTTTCGAATCGGCGCGAACCTCAAATACGCAGAAGATCGATTTGGTGCGCAGCACGATGGCACTTTCGCATTCGATGTTGGATTCACGATGCCGTTGGGGCCGGCGAATTTCGCGATCACCGCGCAGAATCTCGGACCCGGTCTCAACATCGGTGGCGTGAACGGAATGCTGCCGCGTCGCATCGGCATCGGGTACGGCGGCGGGATGTACCCGTTGTACGAACACTTTGATCTGGGCGCGCAGATGCAGTTGACACTCGAAGGGAACAGCTTCGTGCGGCCGGCCGGAGGCGTTGAAGTCGGCTACGTGCCGATCGAAGGCGTGGCAATCGTGATGCGCAGTGGATTACGCTTGCCGCGGGAGAAGGATGAATCGCTCGTCACTGGCGGAGTTGGTTTGACGCTCGACCGCATTTCGATCGACTACGCGCTCGAACCATTTCGTGGTGGCCGTCCTGCGTCGCATCGCGTGGGGTTGAGGATCAAGTAGGGGATTGGGGATTGGGGATATGAAGAGCCCCGGTCTCGGCCGTCATGCGCGGCGTCCGAGACCGGGGTTTCTTTCCAACCGCCCCTCCGCGGTTGTCCAGCACTGCACCACAACAACAGCAGGTCCGACCATCCGCCCCTCCGCGGATGCCCAACGGTTGATGACGCGGTATTGAGTCTGGAGTTCTGTGCATTCAGCGTCGCGGGCTACTCCCGCCTCACCACCCAACCCCCAACCCCCAACCCCCAATCCCCAATCCCCAGCCCCCAGCCCCCAGCCCCCAATACTCAGCTACATACCGGCTTGCCACGCGGCAGCGCCATCGTGCACGACTTGGTGGTGCCGTCCTGCGTGATCGTGATCTTCGCGGTGGCGCTCCCGTCATAGGTGACGACTTCGCGGCGCGTTGACGTGGTGGCGGAGGCACCTTCCACCGTCATCACAACTTTCATCGATCGCGTCACAACCCCCGCGGTTGGATAACTCGTCGTCGTCGACTTGGGGATCACGAGATTGACGGTCGTGTCTCCTGACGTCCGGGTCGACGTGAACTTCTTGCCGTCGCGATTCGTGCCGGACGCGTTCTCCGTGCCTGTGGATTTGCCGTTCGTTGTGCGCTTGGTGCTGTTGTAGGCGAGCCCGGACGTCGTGCGATCGCTGCTGCTGGTGACCGTCGCCGACACGTTGCTCCGTTGCGTCAACGTCCCGCTGACTGTGAAGCGCGTCCGATCGTAGTCGGTGGTGCTGTCCGGCTTCGCCTGTGCCGTGCCGCTTGCCGTCTTGAACGTGCTGACGCGAAGCACCGTCAAACCATTCTTTGTCGTCGGGCCGCAGGTGACGTCACCGGTTGCCGCCGCAAAGGTGCAGCCGGCGTCGATGCCGCCCGCAAACGGACCGCGCTCCGAGCCCCGACCACGCGCGTCGCCACCAACGAATGCGCCGTCGAGCCCACCGCCCATCAAGCCGCCCATGCCGGGGCCGCCCGGGCCACCCTCGCCGCCACCGAAGCCGCCGAATGCCATCCCTAAAGGTCCACCCGATGCACGATCGGGGGCCCACGCTGAGGGCATGCCACCGTCACCAGGTGCGAACGAGCTACTCACTTCGTTCACGCCGGCCGGCACGGTGTTGAACGCACTCGCCGCGATCAGTGCGTTGGCCGCGGTGAGCGATGAGTCGTTGGTGGAGCAGGCCCCGGCAGCGAGCAGCGACGTCGTCATGGCCAGAGCCACGGTGCGCGAGCGAAGCATCAACGGTTCCTCAAGTTTCGGTTGAACCAGCCACACGGCGTTGATCGCCATGCAGTTTCCATCGTCCTGCCCAACAAACACACGACGCTGTTGGCACCCTACCCGTCGTCTTCCGGCGTGAGAAATGGCGCCAGGCGCTCGCGAAGCATGCGCAGTGCGCGACTCATATTGGCCTCGACAGCCTTCACGGAAATGCCAAGTGCTTCGGCGATTTCGCTGTAACGCAGCCCCCGCTCCCGGCTCATCACAAACACCTCGCGCGTGCGGGGAGGCAACTCGGCGATTGCAGCCGCGATCGCTTGTTCCACTTCACTACTCTGCACGGCGACGTCGGCATGTTCGGCGGGTTCGGACAGCGCTTCGACATAGACGGCGCTTTTCTTCTGCACGGCGAGGTGGCGCAGGTGATTCAGGGCGCGATTGCGCACTGCCTGCATCAGATAGCCCGCGATGCTGCTGTCGGGGGCGAGCGTGTCGCGCCGACGCCAGAACTCCAGAAAGACGTCTTGTGAAAGCTCTTCGGCCACGCCGGGGTCGTGCAGTACCCGGTTGGCCGATCGGACTACCGGCTCGTACCACTGCCGGAAAATCTCCTCGAACGCCGCGTGATCGCCGCCACGAAGGCGGGCCAGCAGGTCACGGTCGTCCACGGAAGCGGGCAGAGGGTGCGGTGTCGAAGTCGATGAGGAGGCGCGGCCTGTCGGCCGGTTGGTCGACGTATACCGACACGTATACTACCGTTGTAATTCGTTTCGGTACACTGCGACGTGAGGCGCATGCGGTCGTTAAGGCTGCCGGCCCGTCGACGACGTAGGGTCCACTTCCGCTTCCGTGTTCTCTGGGCATGCAGAACGATTCCGGTCCGCAGTCACCGCACGGTCATGAGGCCGACTGGGACGCGATTGCCCGCTTCATCGCCGGCGAAAGCGACCCCGTCGAGTCGCGTGCTGTGCAGGCCTGGTTGGACGCGCATCCCGGCGATGCCGGGTTGGTCGCCGCGGTGCAGCGTCGGTCGGGAATGGCCGAAGCGCGTACCGAGTTGAGTGTGAACGTTGATGGAGCCTTGGCCCGCGTCCGTGCACGGATGGACGCCGACGCAGTCGCCGACGCGCCGTCACGTTTGAGTGTTTCGGATGGCGGTGTCTCCCGCGACGTAGCAGGGAAGCGGGCGCCGAACACGCCACGTATCGTGACTGTTCAAACGGCTCGTCGAGGTATGCGTGGCTGGCAGGTTGCAGTGCTGGCATCAGCCGCTGCCGTTGTTCTCTTCGTTGCGCGTGAACGAAGCGGCGTGGAGCGCGCGGCCGCCGAACAGGTCTTTGCAACCAAGGTCGGAGCGCGCGACTCTGTGCGATTGTCCGACGGAACGCGCGTCATACTCGCCCCCGGAAGCAAGCTCACCGTCGCGGCAGGCTACGGCCGATCGACGCGCGATGTGACGCTTGAAGGCGCCGCGTTTTTTGAAGTCGAGCACAACGAAGCCAAGCCGTTCACCGTGCGTGCGAATGGTGCCGTGATTCGTGACATCGGCACGGCGTTCACGGTAAAGACGGACGAAGGCGGTAACGTTGCTGTTGCGGTCACGCACGGCGTCGTGGCCGTGCGCGGCAGCAAGACCGAAGCGAAATCCTCGGTGGAACTGCGCGCTGGTGATCGGGGTGTCGTACAGGGTGAGCAGGTTGCGGTCTCCCGTGGGACCGTAACCGAAGACGATGTGTCATGGACGCGCGGCAAGCTGGCGTACCGCGACGCGACGCTGCTCGAACTGCAGGCGGATCTTCATCGCTGGTATGGCGTTGAGCTCCGATTCGGTGACGCAGCCTTGGCCAAACGCACGATGAACATCCCGTTCCAGGCAGATTCGGCCGCCGATGTGATCAGAGTCATCGCACTCGCACTCGGCGTCGATGCAGTACAACACGGTGACACCGTGATTTTACAAATGGCAGGACGTAGCACGACTCCCTGAGGCGCATGCAGGCAACCGGTGCAGTGCGGCGGTACCTCGTCGCGGGTGTGATCGCTTTGTCGATCGCGCGCGCGGCATTTGTGTTTCCGCGAGCGGCATCGGCGCAAACTTCATCGGCGGTCGCCGCACTGCCTGCACGCGCGTATGCGCGCGATGCGGCAGTGGCTGTCGAAGCGGGTTGCACGGTGCGCGCAGCATCGATCGATCGTGGATCATCGTGGGCTGCACCACTCGATCGGATCGTCAATGCGCGACTGACCGACGTATCGTTGCGTCAGGCGCTCGACAGCATGGCCGGGCTCGCCCGCATCGAATTGTCGTATAGCGCCGAGTTGCTGCCGCGTGATCGTCGCGTGTGTGTCGCGATCGACCGCGTGTCGATCGGTGCGGTGCTCGAGACGCTGCTGAGCGGCACGACGTTGCGCCCGATCGTGATTGGCACGTCGCAGATCGTACTGGCACCGTCACGCGAGACAACGGGACTCGACGTTGCGACCAATACGCGACGGGCGAGTGTGCTCGATCGGGTCGTCGTCACCGGCACACCCGATGGCGCGTCGCAGCGCGGTTCACCATTTGCGCTCGACATCATCGAAGGTGCCACCCTCACAAAACTCGGTGCCTCATCACTTGGCGATGCACTCGACATGACCGTGCCCGGTATCTGGAGCTGGTCGTCGTCGGCAGGTTCTGTATCCGCGCGTTACGGCAGCATCCGCGGCGCGAGTTCATTTGGCGTGAGCGCGCCCAAGATTTATCTCGACGGCATCGAGGTCGCAAACCCGTTGCTGGTCACGCAGCTCGATCCGTCTCGCGTCGATCGCGTGGAAGTGATTCGTGGTCCTCAGGGGGCGGCGCTGTACGGTGCGGATGCAATCAGTGGCGTCGTGAATATTCTGACGCGACATGATGGCACGACCACCGGCGCGATGTCGTTGCAACTGTCGACGAGCGCCGGGATGGCGGCAACGTCTTACGCGCCCAACAACGCCTTCGTGCAGGACCACACCATTTCGCTGCGCGGTGGCAGCGGTAAGCGCACCTTTGGACTCGGATTCAATGTCGGCACCGTTGGCGCGTATGTGCCGGGTGCATCTGAACGTCGCGTGCTCGCCGACGCCGACCTGCGGGCGGTGCGCTCGCACAGTGTGCTCACCGGCACGATGCGTTTCTCGATGCAGCGCGCGGATGCGAGCACCAATCTCGTGCTCGGTGGTTTGACGGCCGCGCTCAACACCGCGCCCAAGTCAGGTGCGTCGTCCGACGTGTATTCGCCGGGCCGGCCGAGTGCGAACGCCGTAGCGCCGGATACCGGGAAGTACGCGCCGTCACCGCGAGACACCACCCGGTTTGCCGGCGACAGCGCGTCGGGGCAAGAGATGTCGCAGTATACCGTCGGCGGCACGGCGACGATCATGCCAACGCTGCGGTGGACGCACACGATCATTGCCGGCGTCGATGGCTATCGCTTGCGCGGGCTCTCGAGCGCCGGGCTGCCAACGCCGGCGATCACGGCCAGCGAATTGACGAATGCGCAGGGGGCCGCCGATCGCGGGTCATTCCGGTTGCGCACCGTTGGACGCTTTGATCTCGCCGACCAAACTTCGCTCAATCTCACGTTCGCGGCTGAGCAGGCGATTCTGCGTGAAGTACAGGATGAGTCCGGACAGCCGATCGTAACGCGCACGTCAGGCACAGTATTTGGTGCGCCGCCGCAACCTCGGCCGGGCACGGTGTCAGCCCTACGTACGACGTGGGGACAGAATGGTGGACTGTCGGCCCAGGCGAATCTTGCCTATCGCGATACATGGTTCATCGTTGCAGGCGGTCGCGTCGAGCGCAGCACCGGCATCATGCCCACCGCACAGACCGAACT
>JBKJTE010000156.1:0-7654 GCA_046590495.1 Gemmatimonas sp.
GCTCGTGCGATCCACGTCCCACCCCTGTCCGATCTCCTTGCCGCTCATGATCGTCCGCACGGCGCCCACCGTTAACTCCGCGCCCGGCGTGACCGCCACCGCCTGTACTTCGGTTTGGTCGCCATTGATGAAATACAGCGTGCGCCCATCGCCCGACCATCGCGGTAGATGCGCGCCGGTCGTTGTCACTTTCCACTTGCCCGTCGGCTCCGGCTGCGTGAAGCGCCGCACCTGAATCTCGTTCCGCCCGGTCTCGCGCGTGGTGTACGCGATCCACTGCCCGTCGGGTGACACCGTTGCTTCGAATTCGCCCCAAACGGCGGACAGGTAGACACGCGGCTCGCCGCCCGTCACGGGGTTTAAGAGCCCCGTATTACCGCCACTGAGCGCGCCGCCCAACGTGCGCGGCGCCGCATTGTTCGAGAACACGAGCGTCGTCTCGTTGGGCCACGAGGTGGCATGCTGATCGTTGGGCACTCGCGGCATGAGCATCGGTGGCCGGCTGCCGTCCACGGGTTGCACCGCCATGTCCTCGGCGTCCGTCGTGGGCCCTTCCAGCGTGAACGCGAGCCGCGTGCCGTCCGGCGACCACATTGGCGAATGGCCGCCACCCTCGCGCGTGAATCGGGTGAGCGTGCCGCGCGCAAAGTCGAACAAGGCCGTATGCCGATTGGTGCTTCGCCCCGAGCCGACCGTCAGCGCGAGCTGTTTGCCGTCCGGCGAGAAGCGAACGTAGCTCAGCGTCTTGGGCGCGAGCGGGAGCGTGTCGATCCTGCCTGATGGATCGCGTACCGCAATGCGCGACTCCGGCTCCACTCCGGCACGATAGACGAGCGTGCCGCTGGCCGAGATCGCGAAGGGAGTGACTCGGCCGTTCGCCTGCACGTCGAGGGCGACCGGAATTGGCGTTCCCCCGACCGCCCTCTTGGCCGGGTCGAAGCGAATCGCATACAGCCCTGAGAGGATCGAGCCGTACACGATGTGTCCCGTTTCGAGGTACTGCCCCTCCGACGCGTCGTTGAGCAGCAGGACCGCCGTGTCCGCCTTGAAGTCGTAGTAGTACAACTTGGAGCCGCTCTGTTCGTTCACGTACAGCACGCCGCGACCGTCGGGCATGAGGTTCGGCGACGCGCCACCCTGCGTCTTCGGGAGTGCCCGCAGCACGCCGTTGGGCGAGATAATGTCCAGGTGTCCACCCGTCTCGAACGCCATCGTACCATCCGCGCCCCAGGTGACACGTCCCGCGCTGATCGAATCACCCGCGATGACCGGGATGGCCGAGCCGCCGGCCACCGGCACCTTGCGCAGGCGACCGTTCGCCTCGTACACGATCCATTCTCCGTCGGGAGAAAACGAAGGTGACTCGCCACTCTCGGTGTTGGGGAGCATGCGGTACTCGCGCTGCCCTACATCCCGCAGGGCAATTCCTTCGTTGGTGGAGAACGCGAAGCGTGTGCCGTCGTACGAGATCGCGAACTGGTCGAGCTTCGGGTTCGCGTTCGGCACCTCCAGCGTGAGTTGCACCGCCGACGCGCTCGATTCGGCGCCGCCGCGTCGCAACGCCCACGCCGCAACGGCTACACTAGCGACCACGACCACTCCCGCGCCCAGCAGCATCAGCCGCGCCGAGCGTGGCATCGCTCCATTGTGCGCGCCGTGCGTTGTCATCGCGGGGGAACCGATTGATGACGTGAAGCGCGCGTCGCCGAGCGCATCGGCGAACGCTTTGGCTCCTTCGAAACGATCGGCCGGCAGCTTGGCGAGCGCCGTCATCACCGCGGCTTCTATGTGCGCCGGCACAGTGTCGCGCGTCGTGCGGATCGGCGCCGGTCGGTCGGTGAGCACCCGCGCGACGATCGCCTGCACCGTGCTGCCCGTGAACGGCGGATCACCGGAGAGCATCTCGTACAACACCGCACCCAACGCATACACGTCACTGCGCGCGTCGATGGTACGTTCGCCCATCGCCTGCTCGGGGCTCATGTACTGCGGCGTGCCGAGGCTTAGGCCGGTTTGCGTCATGCGCGCACCGCCCGCGCTCTGCACGGCGAGCGCGATGCCGAAGTCGGCGACCAATGCGTGTCCGCCCTGCAGCAGGATGTTCTCCGGCTTGATGTCGCGGTGGATCACGCCGCGCCCGTGCGCGTACGCGAGTGCGTCCGCCACCTCACGCGCGATCAGCATCGCTTCCGGAATTGGCAGCAACCGCGTGCGCGTGAGGCGCGCGCGCAGCGTCTCGCCATCGATGAACGGCATGACGTAGAACAGGAAGCCACCCGCTTCGCCCGAGTCGTGCAGCGGCAGGATGTGCGGGTGCTGCAAGTTGGCCGTTGTGCGAATCTCGGTGAGAAAGCGTTCTGCGCCGAGGGCGGCGGCCAAGTCCGGATGCAGCACCTTGATCGCGACATCGCGATCGTGCTTGAGGTCGTGCGCGAGGTACACCGTGGCCATGCCGCCCTGGCCAAGTTCGCGCGCGACGGCGTAGCGGTCGGATAGCGCGGCCGTGAGTCGGGCGACGATGTCGTTCACCGCGTCGCCTTGGGCTTGAAGAGCGCGACGCCCTCTTTCTTCGCCGCCGTGATCAGCGCCTGATCCAGCGTGGCCAGCGGCGCCTTGGTGCGTTGCGCGAGCTCGAGATACGTCGCGTCGTAGACGGTCAGCGACCGTCGCCGCGCAAGATCGAACACGGTCGCCTCGCGCGGCAGATCGTCGACCGAAAATGGCAGCAGTGACAAGTCGGACAGAAAGGCCGTGGTGCGCGCCGGCGCGATGCGTTTGCGTCGCTCGGCCATCACGAGCACGCTGCGGATCTCGTACCAGAAGAGCGTCGGCACGATGGCTTCGTCGCGGGCGATGGCCGCAATCACCGATTCGGCGAACGTGGCATCTGCGTCGTCAAGCGCCTGACCGAGAATCGCCGAGACATCGGGAACGACCGGCATCAGAAGCGATGCCCCTCGTGCTTGAATGCCACCAGTTCGTCGCGACTCAGGCCCTTGAGCGCGCCACGGTAGCTCTTGAGCCGCTGGACGGCCTCCGCCACGACCTTGGGGTGACGGGCGGAATCCGGAGGCCCCAGTTTGCCGACGGGGCGTCCGTGTTTGGTGATCTCGAACGTTTCCCCGTTGGCGGCGCGGTCGAGCAACTCACTGAGCCGGGTCTTGGCGTCGAACGCGGCGATGGATTCCATGGGCTCCAACTCCAACTGGTTGATGACTAGTTGAAAGTGTCCGCGTCCGCCGCACGGGTCAAGGCCGACGCGGACCGTTCATCGTCCGACCATCCGGAACCATTTAAGGCAAGTATCGGAAGTGGCACTGTTCACGGTGCCCCCGCGCCCCGCTGCTTCGCGGCGCGCTGCACTTCATCCACGAAGTGCTCCACCACCACCATCGCGCCGGCTTCCGAATTGCCCACGCGCCGCACGAAGAGGAACCGGCCGTCGGGCGCGACGTCGTAGTTTCGCCGCGACAATGATGTCTGAACGAACGACTTCACATCGAACAGCGCGCGCACGCCACCGACGCGCAGCGTGGGGCTTACTTCCATCCGCGCTTCGAACAGGCGCGATTCCAGATTGATGTAGAACAGCGAGCGACCGTCCGCCGACCATCGCGGAGAGCTGCCGCCGCCGGATGAAACGAGGATGCGCGTGGATTGTGGCGCGGCGCGGGGCGCTACATACACCTCGAATCGCCCGGTGAGGTCGGAGCTGTAGGCGAGCCAGCGACCGTCGGGCGAAATCGCCGGCGAGTACTCGGCGCGATTCGTCGCCAGAATCGGCGAGGCGATGGAGTCCGTCAGACGTGTTGTGGCGAGCAAGTCGCCGTGACCGGCGGCCGGTGTGGTCGTGCGCACGATCAGCCCTGAGCCATCGGGCAACCACACCTGTTCCGACAGCGAGCGATCGCTGCGAATCATCAATCGCGCCATGTCGCTGCCGTCGAGCGGCTGTTTCCAGACATTGCCGGTAATGGAGCGGTCGCCAGCCGAGAGGAATGTCAGCGTGCGACCATCCGGACTCCACGCGGGTTCGGTGGCACTCCGTTCGCTGGTCAGTCGGTTCGGCTCGCGCCCGTCGGTACGGATCCAGATACTCGATCGACCGCCTTCCCGGACGGCGACGGCGATCTGTCGGCCATCGCGTGAGATCACGGGTGTATTGAAGGCGGCGCGCCACGTGGAATCCACGGGCGTCTGCCGTCCGTCGCGTGTCACCCAGACCAGTTCTCGTTCGCCGGTGCCGCGCTCCTCGGAGTACACCAGAGTGCCGCTTCGCGACACGGCGAAATCCACCGGACCGATGATACTTTGCGGCAAGTTGTCGGCAACCAGCACCGGCTCACCCGCGAGTGATCGTTGGGCGAGGTTGAACGGTACAATCCACAGTCTCCCGTCCAACGTGGAATACAGGAGATGCCCCGTCGAGACGAATACCGCGCGGACGCCATCCATGAGCACCGTGTGCGTGCGGGCATCCGTGTCCTGAATGGCGATTTTCCGTGCGCCATCGGCGAATTCCGCCTGGAACAGCAACGCTCTGCCGTCGGCAAGCAGCTGCGGGTGCATGTGCGACGTCTCTCCGTGCACGCTGTCGAGCGAGGTGAACGGCTCGGGGTGACGACAATCGCGAACTGTGCATCGCATGACGGTGAGCGGACCGCTGTTCGCGCCACGATAGATCACGTCGTCCGCGCCCCAGGCGACCGCCTCCGGTGCGAGGAGCGAGTCGGCCAGCACCGTCGGCGGGCCGCCGGCCGTCGGCATCAGCACCAATCGTCCGTTTTGATAAAAGACGATCCGCGTGCCATCGGGTGAGAACACGACGCCCATCGCGCCTTCAGTACCGGGCAGTTCGGTGAAGCCGAGTGCATCGCGACGTCGCATGAGGATGCGCTCGCCAGGACCACCACGGCGAGCAATCAGCGTGCCGTCGGGTGAGATGCTCACGTCACCGGTCCAGGTACGTTCAGACGCCACGGAGTCCGCGGTGAGTCGATAGCGCACCACCTCTCCTGCTACACTCGGCGCGCGCGTCTGGCTCCACGCGGCCACCGACAGACTTGCCACTGCGATGCCGCCGAGCGCCAGGGTGAGCAACCGCGACGCCGGTCGCTGCACGACGCGCACAGTGGACGTCGCGTGCGTGAGACGTCCGTCGAGCGCTGCGGCTCGACGGGGAACGTCTGCAATGGGGCGTCGTCTTCGAACGGTTGCCCGGTGGAGGCGCCGAAGACAAACAGGCAGAGATCGGCACCGCGCACGAGTGCCGTCACCTGCCGGCGGTGTTCCTGCAGCGCACGGGCCGCATCGTCTTCATCCTCATTCGGCGGCGCGATCGTTTCGATCTGCACACCGGACGTCCGCAGCCCCTTGATCACCTTCGCCCGCAGCGAGCTTTGCATCTCCGACGTCTCGCCGACGAAGATGCGGAAGGTGTCGTCGGTGCGCGGTCCCCACGGATCGGCGACGGCATCGGCACGCGCCGGCGTGTTGCGCGACGTACGCGGCGCTGGCGGCACCATCTCGACGTCGATCGCGCCGCCCACAAAGTCTTCACGGATGAACGGCGAGACATCGCGAACGAACAGTACCGGCGTGGCCCATTCCCGATCCTCGGGCGCCAGCGCCATCATCTTCAGACGGCCGGAGTCCACAGCCGCTTCAATCGGCTCGCCACGTTCGAGTTCGGAATACAGCCGAGCGCCGAAGGCAATTGCGGCCTTGTCACTGACGGGGAACTGCATCGCGACCACCGCCGGAATACCGGCCATGACGATCGCCGAGGCGACGCCCGCGAACGGATCCGCACCTTCAGAGGCGGAGAGTTGACCGGTGCGACAGGCATTCAGCGTCACCAGTCGCGTCATCCGTTCCTTTTTGAGCACCGTCGCCACGGCCGTACTGGAGATGGCGCGGTCCTGAAAGAGCAGCTGTCCGCGATGCGACGCATCGAAGACGCCATGCCCCATGAAGTGGATGATGTGATAGTCCTCGAGGGCCAACTTCCGTTCGAAATCCTCGAACGTTGCGCGAGGCAGATACGTCGCATCTATCTGGCGCCGCGCACGCTGGGTCCGCGCAAAATCCGCGTCGCGGAACTCGGCGAGCGACCGCTTGATGTCCTCGACTTCCTCGTCCAGATCAAGCGTGTCTGTGGGGTCTGCCATGACAAAGAGCACGCGCACCGGACCTGATATTGGGCGCGGAATGTACCCGTCGCTCGGAATCGTGAGTTCACGTACAACCGTGAAGTCCGACGAAAGCACGAGGAAGTCGTTCCGTGACCGGTGGTACATCAGTTCCCATGGCAGTGTCGCCAGTGCGGCAAGACTCGGGTCGTTGACGTCGAACTGCAGGCGGATGCGCAACCGTCGCTTGTTCGACGTGGCCGTTCCCAGACTCTGTACGAAGTATTCGCGCACATCGCCGGTGAAGAGCGAGTCGAACAACCGCGCGCCTTCCTCGCGCGGGTCGCTGCTCGCCTGAATCGAGGATCGGCGTGCGTCGCGCGCAATCAAGCCAAGCGTTTCGTCGCGCACTCGTGCTGGCGGGTGCCCGGCGCCGTCCGCGTCCGACGTTTCGATGCGGACGTTTCGACTCGCACGCTTACCGGCGGTCGACTCGATGACGACGACGCGATGTTCGCCCTCAACTGCGGGCTGAATCTGAATGATGAAATCGTCGTATTCAGTCATCGGCGTTCCCTGTCACTCCCGGGAGAAGACTGTTGCGCACTGCGCGTGGCGGGAGTATGCGGCGGCGTGACCCGTCGCGCTACGTCCCCGACAACGGTGTGGACGAGAGCGCCGCTTCGGGCGACGGGTCATCGGGTTCAGTGTGCGGTAGTTTGCGCTGACGTTGCGCCGGCTCAGTGAGCGGCCACCCGCCCCACCAACGGGAACGCTGCCGTCAGCAGCCCACCAAGCAGCATCACCATCGCCGTCAGCAGTGCCCACTTGATCGTGTACTTCTGATGCTCATCAAACGGCACATCGACAAGACCAACGAGCAGATATGTCGACGGCACGAGTGGACTGAGTAGGTGGACCGGCTGACCGATCAGCGATGCGCGGCCGATCTCCGCGGCGCTAATGCCGTACGCCGCGCCGGCCTTGGCAAGAATGGGCAGCACGCCAAAGTAGAACGCGTCGTTGGAAATGAAAAACGTGAAGGGGATACTGAGCAGCGCGGTTACGACCGACAGATACGGTCCGAGTGGCGCGGGTACGAGATGCACCACGCTGTCGGCCATGGCGTCAATCATTTTTGTGCCTGTCAGAATGCCGGTGAAAATGCCTGCCGCGAAGATCATTCCGGCGACGGCGAGTGCGTTGCCGGCGTGCGCGTTCAGCAATGCTTTCTGTTCTTCGACTGTCGGAAAGTTGATGAGCAGTGCGATCGCAAAGCCGATCATGAACAATACAGGCAATGGCACCGCGCTCATCACCAGTGCCACCATCAACGTGAGTGTGAGGACCGCGTTGATCGCCAGTCGCCCCGGACGTCGGTGCGTGACTTCTGCGGCAACACTCTCAAACAGGGTCGCGTCCGAAAGCGCACCACCACCCACAAGTGACAGTCGCACACGTTCGCGCAGACCCAGTCGATACGCCGCGTAGAGCACCCAGATTGCGCCCGCGGCCATTGCGGG
>JBKJTE010000308.1:0-5293 GCA_046590495.1 Gemmatimonas sp.
GCTCGCAGAGGGGCGCGATCCGTCGAAGATCAATTTCTCGATGTCGGAGGACAACGTGCGCATGCAGATCCGGAAGCCGTGGGTGGTGATCGGCACGGATGCGGGAGGCGAGAATCCGGACAGCGCCAGGAACGTCGTGCACCCGCGCGCGTACGGGTCGTACCCGCTCATCCTCGGGCGGTACGTACGCGAGCTCAAGCTGCTCACACTGGAGGACGCCATCCGCCGCATGAGTGGCGGCGTCGCCGCTCGCCTCGGCATCCGCGACCGCGGCCTCCTGCGCGAGGGGATGTTCGCTGATGTGGTCGTGTTCGACGACGCGACCATCATCGACCTCGCCACGCCTGAGAAGCCGCACCAGATCAGTCGTGGGGTCGAGCAGGTATTCGTGAATGGCGTGCAGGTCATCCGCGATGGACAGCACACGGGTGCCACGCCCGGCCGCGCCCTTCGGCACCAATCATTCTGAACCAGCGCTCCCTCCTGCAGGGTCACCTGAACCCGGACCACCATGCGCATCGCCCGCGCGCTGATCGCGTCATCCCTGGTGCTTGCATCCGTCGCCGCTGCCCAGGCGCCCGCTCCTCCGCCGGATCCCTTCAAGGCGGAGATCATCCGAGCCATCGACAGCCGAGCGAAGCTCGCCCAGCAGATGGTGGACCAGGTGTTCTCGTTCGGCGAGCTCGGCATGCAGGAGGTGGAGACCTCGCGCTACCTCGCCGATGTGCTCGAGAAGAATGGCTTCACGGTGCAGCGCGGTGTCGCCGGCATTCCCACCGCGTGGGTGGCGAAGTGGGGGAGCGGGTCGCCGGTCATCGCGCTGGGATCGGACATCGACGGCATTCCGCAGTCCAGCCAGAAGCCAGCCACCGCGCAGCGCGACGGAATCGTGACGGGCGCGCCCGGTCACGGCGAAGGGCACAACAGCGGCGTCCCGCTCAACATCCTCGCGGCGCTCGCGGTGAAGGACATCATGACGCGCGAGAAGATGCCGGGCACGATCATGCTCTGGCCCGGCGTGGCCGAGGAGCAGCTGGGGAGCAAGGCGTTCTTGGTGCGCGCAGGCGTGTTCGACGGCGTGGACGCGAATCTCTTCGCGCACGTGAGCGACGAATTCGGCATCTCGTGGGGCGATGAATCGGCGCTCGCGTTGATCTCCGCCCTCTTCAAGTTCACGGGCCAGAGCGCGCATGCCGCCGGTGCGCCGTGGCGTGGTCGCAGCGCGCTCGATGCGGTGATGAACATGGGCAACGCGTGGGAGTTCCACCGCGAGCACATGGAGCTGGCGCAACGCTCGCACTACGTGATCACCGACGGCGGCGACCAGCCCAACGTCGTCCCGAGCACGGCGGCGATCTGGTTCTTTTTCCGGGAGCGCGATCCGGAACGTGTCACGCGGGTATTCGACGACGCGAAGCAGATGGCGCGCGGCGCGGCGATGGCGACGTTCACGACCCTGGACACGGTGCAGATCATCGGTTCCGCATGGCGACCGCACTTCAACAAGCCGATTGCCGAGGCGATGCATGCGAACGCGCTGCGGGTGGGGATGCCGGCGTGGGACGACAAGGACCAGGCCATGGCGCGCGGGGTGCAGCGGATGATGGGCCGACCGGACAGCGGGCTCAGGACGACGATCGCCCCGCTGCGCACACCGGCCGAGGCCGCTGCGGCGAGCAGCGGCACGGGGAGCGACGACATCGGCGACGTGACGTGGACTGTCCCCTCGGTGACGCTCTACTATCCGGCCAACATTCCGGGTACACCGGGGCACAACTGGGCGGACGGCATCGCGATGGCGACGCCGATCGCGCACAAGGGCGTGGTCGCGGGCGCCAAGGTGCAGGCGATGACGCTGCTCGACCTCATGCGGAGCCCCGCGCTCGTGAGCGATGCGAAGCGTTACTTCACGGACGTCCAGACGAAGACGGTCAAGTATCGCCCGCTCATGGCAGCGAGCGATCAGCCCGCCATATGGCTCAATGCCGAGAAGATGGCGCGGTACCGGGACCAGATGCGCAAGTTCTACTACGATCCGTCGAAGTACGACACGTACCTCCAGCAACTCGGCATCACGTATCCGACGATTCCCGCCGTGGTCCCGTGAGCATCCACCCATGACGAGCACACCGATGCAGCCCAGAATCCAGGAAGTCCTCCATCATCTCGATACGACTCGCACCGCTCTCAAGGCAGCGGTATCCACTGTGTCGGCCGACAAGGTCGCGGTACGTCCAGCGCCGGAGCGCTGGTCGGTCGCGGACATCGTGGACCACCTCGCGCTCTTGGAGACGCGCGTCGCCCGGCTGCTCGTGGGTGAGATCCAGAAGGCGCAGGCCGCGGCGCTCGAGATGGGGTCTGCGGTGCAGTGACCGCGTCCCTTTACCAGTCGAGTCTCCGGGATAACGAGGCGATGAACCGCACCGCTGGCCGACGCGGCCGCGCCACTCGCGACGCCACCCGCCTTGTCATCCTCGCGATGATGGCGTTTGCGCCCGGTCAGGCGCTCGTCGCGCAGCGCGCTGAGCGCCTGTCGAACTGGACGTCGCCCGTCTTTCCTGTCGCGGAATATGTCGCACGGCGCCGCGCCGCACTCGCGGTGCTCGGCCCCGATGATGTGCTGCTGGTACCGTCCGCAGAGGGCACCAGCAGCGGCGACACGTTCCGTCAGTCGGACGACTTCGAATATCTGGTCGGCCTCGAGATCCCACGTGCCGTGCTGATGGTGAGCCAGACGACGAGGCAGAGCTGGCTGTTCGTACCGGCGCGTGATCCGAATTTCGAGAATTCCGGACGTCCGAACGATTTCCCCGGTCGCATGCTTGCGTCGGATCCGGCGCTCAGGGCGTTGAGCGGAGTGGATTCCGTGCTGACGGATGATGCGTTGCCAGCAATCCTCGCGTCGCTGGCGTCGGGCGGTCGCCGCATGCTCATCGATGGCGGCCGCACTGGCGTGAGCGCCGTGACGGACAACTCGCTGTTCGGCCGCGTGACGCCAGGATCGCTGCTGGCATCGCGCATCCGGCAAGTCGTGCCGGCGGCGCGAATCACGGATGCCGCCGACGTGATGGCGACCTTGCGCATGGTCAAGTCGCCGCGCGAGATCGCACTGCTTCGCGAAAGCGCACGCGTCACCTCCGTTGCCATCAGGCGCGGTGCAACGCGCGTCAGGCCAGGCGTCGACGAGCGAACACTCACCGGCGCGTTTACCGCCGACTGCATGGCGCTCGGCGCGCAGCGCGTGGCTTTCACGCCCATCATCAAGTCCGGTGACAACTCGCTCTGGCCGTGGCGTATCCTCGGCGCGCAGTACGACCGACGCAATCGTGCCATGCAGCGCGGCGAGCTCGTGATCTACGACGTCGGCTGCGAACGCGCACATTACGTGAGCGACGTGGGGCGCACCTTTCCCGTGAGTGAACGGTTCACGCCGTCGCAGCGTGCACTCGTGGAGATGGTGCGACATGTCTCGGACGCCGTGATTGCCGCGGCGCGTCCCGGCATCACGCTGAACGAACTACAGGCAGTGGCGACGGCGGCGATTCCGGCAGCAGCGAAACCGTACATGCAGGTGCCGACATACTTCGGACATCATATCGGCCTCGATGCCGGCGATCCGTCGCTCGCGTCGGCCGTTCTCGCACCCGGCATGGTCTTCACCATCGAACCGTGGTATTACAATCACGTCGACAACGTCGCCGTGTTCATCGAAGACGAAATCCTGATAACGGCGTCGGGAAGCGAGAACCTCACCGCCTCGTTGCCGCGTGACGCGGTTGGTCTCGAAGCGCTGCGCGCAACGCCTGCACCAGCCGTTGGCGATGCTGATGCTGGCCGCGGACTGACGCGTGACGGCGTGCTGTCGTTCACCATCGATGCGGCAACGCATTCCGTGCGTGTTTACGATGTATTGAATGATACACTCGTCGCGAACACTCCAATTTGCGGTCGGCCGCTTGGTGGCGAGCTGACAGCGGACGACATCACGTTCGTCGTGCGTTGCGACGGGTCCGCACACGGTGTGTCGATCAACACCGCCTCGTACGCTGTGGTACCGACGGCAGTTCGACCACCGGCCAACGCGCGGCGCATCAGGCCCGCGCCGGCCGACAGGTCCTTCCGCAAGACGGAAGTGATCATCATCGGCACCATTCATGGCGAGCATCGGACGAGTGCGCGGTACAGCACCGACGTCCTGCGACGACTGCTGATCGCCATGAAGCCGGAATTCGTGCTCACGGAGATTGCCCCGAACCGACTCGATGCGGCGCTCTCGGAGTTCCGTGCAACCGGTCGGATCACGGAGCCGCGGGTCGTGCGGTTCCCGGAATACGTGGACGTACTCTTTCCACTCACCCGGTCGCTGCCCTTCACGATCGTGCCGACGGCAGGCTGGTCGCGACCGATCGACCTGTTTCGCACCGCAGCGCTGAAACGTATCGAGGCCGATCCGTCCCGCCGAGCAGAGTGGGCAGAGTACACGCGAGCGAACGCAGTCTCGGACTCGATCGACAAGGCGCACGGTGCGGACGATCCGTATTACATCAACTCGACGGCGTACGACCTGGCGCAGACCGCGGCGCATGAGCCGTACAATCGCCTGTTCAACGTCGAGCTCGGGCCCGGCGGTTGGGACAACATCAATCGTGCGCACTTCGCGAACATTGCGCGCGCGCTCGATGCACACCGTGGCGAAGGACGGCGGATCGTGATCACTTACGGCGCTGGTCACAAGGAGTGGTTCATGCGTGCGTTGCTCGAGCGCGATGACGTCACGATCCTGCCGGTGGTGCCGTTCCTCGATCAGATCAAGCGGTGATGTAAACCGTCCGCAGTCAGTCCGTGAGAATCAGAACGGCCGTCCCGAGAGGGGCGGCCGTTTTGCTCGTACAAGAATGTGCTGGTCATGCAGCACGGCTTGCTCTCCGTCGGTGGCGCAATCCCGCGATTCCCAGACAACCCATGACGATGAGGCCGAGCGTGGCCGGCTCAGGCGTCGGCGTGACGATCGATGCGTTCAGGTCGATGATGTCCGGACCGGTGGTGCCAAACTGCGCGGTCGCCATGAAGTTACCCTCAGCGTCGATCAGGTCCAGGCCGAGAAGCGTCATGTCGACGCTGGCTGCTTCCAGAAAGAGTAGCGGGTTTGCCCAGGCACTGGCTTGCGCCCAGAGATCGTAGCCAAAGGACGTGCCCGACCCGGCGGCGAGGGCAATGAACATGTCATAGCCCACACCAGTGGGAACTGTCCCGAGGGTCGTGGTGGAGGTCGTGCACGCGCAATACGCACTGC
>JBKJTE010000399.1:0-4548 GCA_046590495.1 Gemmatimonas sp.
CTCGGCGGCACCTGCGTCAATGTCGGATGCATTCCGTCGAAAGCGTTGCTGCATTCGTCCGAACACTACGAATGGCTGCGACTGCATTCCGCAGAACACGGCATCGCTGTTGACGGGCTCCGCCTCGATCTGCCGACCATGATGGCGCGCAAAACGGACGTCGTTTTGCAGAACACGAAGGGCGTCGAGTTTCTGTTCAAGAAGAACAAGATCACCTGGGCCAAAGGGCTGGGCGCGCTCAAGGCCGACAACATCGTTGAAGTGACGGCGGCGGACGGCACGATCACCCAGTGGCAGGGCAAGTCGGTCATTCTTGCCACGGGTTCTATTCCGGTCGAACTCCCGTTCCTTCGCTTTGACGAACAGCGCGTGCTGTCCAACGTTGGCGCGTTGATGATTCCCGAAGTACCCAAGCATCTGATCGTCGTTGGCGGCGGCGTGATCGGTCTTGAACTTGGCTCTGTGTGGCGTCGACTTGGTGCCAGAGTGACCGTCGTCGAATTCGCGCCGACGATTCTCCCCGGCAACGACGATGACGTCGTGAAGGAAGCAGACAAGACGTTCCGCAAGCAGGGTCTCGAGATTCATACCGGCACCAAGGTGACGGGCGCAGACGTACGCACAGATGGTGTGACGATTCACGTCGAGAAGGATGGCGCGACAACATCCATCGATGCGGACTACGTGCTCGTTTCAGTCGGTCGCAAGCCGTTGTTGCGAGGCGTCGATGCGGCGGCGCTTGGACTCGCGATCGGTGCGCGTGGTGAAATCCTCGTCGACGATCAGCAGCGCACGAATCTGCCGAATGTGTTTGCCATCGGTGATGTCTGCGGCGGCAAGCTGCTCGCGCACAAAGCAGAAGAAGAAGGCGTGATTGCGGCCGAAGTCATCGCGGGCAAGCCGGTGCACATGCATCACCGCACGGTGCCAGGCATCGTCTACACATGGCCCGAGATTGCAACCGTCGGACTGACCGAGCAGGAAGTGAAGGCGAGCGGACGCGCGTATCGCGTCGGCAAGTTTCCCTTCAGTGCGAACGGACGCGCGCGTTCGATGGGAGAAACGCAGGGCTTCGTGAAGTTCGTCGTCGACCGTGACACCGACGAAATTCTGGGCTCGCACATGATCGGACCGAACGTCGCCGATCTCATGGCCGAAGTCGTGCTGGCGATGGAGTACCGCGGCAGCGCGGAAGACATCGCGATCACCGTGCACTCACATCCGACGCTCAGCGAAGTGACCAAAGAAGCCGCGCTCGCCGCGTTGGGTCGCGCGATTCACATGTAGCGCGGAGAACTGCAACAGCATGTCAGTTTTCGATGCATACTCTCGCACATGAACCAAGCGCCCAGAGAAGATCTCTCTTCCCGGGGCGCTTTTGCCGTTATCGACTGCGCTGGGTCACGGCGCGTTTAGAAAATCAGCTTGCCGACAATCAGGCCGAGTGTAAACAGACCGGCGCCCATCGCGACGGCCATGTTCAACGAAAGGCCGCGCTCGCTGTCAACAGAAACCGTCTTCGCGAGAGCAGTTGCGGTCGCGGTCTGTGCCTCGACGCGCTTCTCGGGCAACGCGGCCATGATGTTTGCGGCTACGTAGGCGGGTGTCACCATGCGCTTGCGTCGCTCAGTCTCGCCGGCGATGCGATTCCACAGTTCCACCTGCTTGCTGTCGGCGCGGCGTGCGTCGGCTTCGGTCACATCCCCATCCAGCCACTGATTGATCGCAACTGCCGCCCCGTCCGCTGCCGTAAGCGAACCGGGAAGCGGCACTTCGCGGTCTGCGAGCGGACGGTCAGCCTGCGCACGGTCGCCCGCGGCATCGCGGTGCTCCAGATTCTGGCCGGCGTCAGCACGGCCTTCGTTCGCTTCATGTCGGTCGAGCATCAGGCGTATTTCTCCTCGAGCAGAGCCTGAAGAGCCTCGCGTGCCCGATGCACGCGCATCTTCAGAGCGCCTACGGTGGTCCCCAGAAGGTCTCCCATCTCTTCGTATGAACGTCCTTCAACATGCTTCATGATGAAGGCTTCCCGGAGCGATGGTGCCAGCTGCGCGAGGGCGAAGTCGAGGTCGGTCCGCAGTTCAGTGCGGTCCAGATCCTCATCGGGGCTCGCGAAGCCAGAGGGCTGATCGTCTTCGTCGTAGCTCAGGTGCGTGCGCCGAATGTTCTTCAGCCAATCCTTGCACCCGTTTGCAACGATCCGAAACAACCAGGCGTCGAAGCGACCACGTACCTCATTGAGGTGGTGATACGCCTTGATGAACGACGTCTGAAGAATGTCCTCGGCCACATCGGGACTGCCTGTCATGCCGAGAGCGTGACGATACAGCGGATCGCTATATCGACCGATCAGCGTCGCGAATGCATCGCGATCTCCCGCGATGACCCGCGAGATGACATCCTGGTCCGAATCGACCTCTGAAAGCTGAGTTGCTGGTTCCGTCATTTTCACGGCGCTAGGATAACGCCGTACGACGGGGACCGACACCCCTGCTGACCACGGAATCGTTGAGGACATCGTTGCTTCTCGTCTCGTAGAGTGGACGAACCGACCATCGGGAGGTCACACGACCCGTTGAGTGAGTATCGGCACGTGGTCAAAGGCACTCCAGTGAAAAGTTCGAATTTGTGACGCATGCTCGTTCAACAGCGGCGGCGGATACCGGACTTGCCCCCCGGTTGCCGGCGCAATTCCGGTCTCGGCCGATGCCGTCACATCGTTCAGTGCCTCCGTTACGGAGCGGACCAGCCCGCACGGAACGCCGACCGCCTGCAGCCGCTCCATCCACAGCGCAGCCGGTTGGGTGCGAACCCGGTCGCTGATCTGGCTGACGACCAGTTCCCTGCGAGCGAGCCGGCCCGCATTGGTTGCGAGCGCCGATGAAGCCCGCAGCGCGTCGAGCCCAAGGGCTTCGGTGGCCGCCGTCCACTGCGAATCCGAACCGACGGCGATGACCAGTGACCGGTCGGCAGCCTCGAAAAGCTGATAGGGCACAAGGTTTGGATGCGCATTCCCCCACCGCCGCGCCTCGTGCCCCGAGACCAAGGTATTCTGCGCAACGTTGATCAGGGCAGCGGTCGCACTGTGTGACAGCGAGACTTCGACGTGTCGATCTGCCGCCGAAGCGCCATTCCGACCTACCAACGCCGCCAGAATCGCGGCGGCCGCGTCCTTTCCTGTTATCACGTCGGCAAGAGCAACGCCAGTCTTGAATGGTGCGCCCGCCTCGGGTCCGCTAATCGACATCCACCCGGACTCAGCCTGCACCACAAAATCGTAGCCGGGGCGGATGCTGCCACCCCCAAACCCCGAGATCGTACACCAGATGAGTCGTGAATTAGACGCCACTTCGGCGCCCTTATCAAGCCCATAACGCGCCAAAACGCCAGGCAGGAAGTTGTCGATCACCACGTCCGACTCGGCGATCAGCTCGCGAACCAGCGCCACGTCATCCGCCTGCTTGAGGTCGAGCGCAATCGACAGCTTGTTGCGATTGATGCTCAGAAAGTAGGCCGATTGCCCCCGCGAGTCGAACGGTGGACCCCAGCCACGTGTGTCATCTCCCGTTTCCGGACGCTCGACCTTGATGATCTCCGCGCCAAGATCACCCAGCATCATCGAGCAGATCGGTCCGGCGAGCACCCGCGACAGATCGAGCACACGCATCCCTTTGAGTGGCAATGTCGCCATAGTGTCCCTTAAATGTCCCTGTGATACGTAGGCTATTCGGACTGATGGTGGAACCAACACTCTTCAAGTCTGGCCGATCCGGAGTGTACTTGTCTCTCCAACTATTAACCGCAAAGCGGTCAACGACTTGCGTAGATGACTGAAAATCATATAGTTACCCCCGTTCTGGACGACCCGGAAGCCATGGCTGGTACCCCTCGCTCTATTATGCCGCCATCCTGTTTCGGTTCGCCGCTACCCCCATGTTTGGCGGAAGGAGTGCGTTCGACCCATGGCCGATAAGCCGCAGGCTGACGACGACACGATGATCGAGGGCGACGCGCCCCCAGCTGCTCCGGCACCTCGCCGAGGGCCCGGGCACCGCGCCGCAGATGCGCGTGACACAGCGGCCGAAATGGCCCAACGTGCTCATGAGATCAGCCTTGAAGCTGGTAGCAAGATGGCCGGCGCGATGCGCGAAGTGATTGGCGCAGCGGCTGGATTCAGTGCCTTCGCCATCGAAAGCGCACGCGATCTCGTCCATTACATGGTCCGCCGTGGCCAGATGGGACAGGAAGAAGCCGAAGTCCTGATTCAGCAAGCCGAGGCGGCATACATCGCCAAGCACGGCTCGCTCCCCAAGCCTGAACCCAAGCCCGCACCGCCGAAGCCGGTTCCTTTGGGACAGCTTCCCAAGGCTGTCACGGCGCCTGCAGCGGCGGCTGAGGCGGCACTTGAAGCTCGAGCCGCGATGCGTCTTGAGCCGCAGCGCCCGTCGGACAAGAGTATGCCATTGGTGATGAGAGCAACCGTCAAACCAGTCGAGAGACCAGTGGTGAAGCCGGTCGAAAAACCGGCTGAAAAGGCCGCCGAGAAAA
>JBKJTE010000064.1:0-25627 GCA_046590495.1 Gemmatimonas sp.
CGCCACCGAGGACGACATCAACGACGACGATGACGTCGATTGGGCAATCTGGAATCCGAGACTGACTCGGTTCCCCGCAGTTGGTGAGGTGCTGTCATTGCTGCTGCACCCCGCAAGTGCGATGGTCGCGAGCGCGATCGCGCCAACGAGAGTACGTTGACCCTGCAGATGACTCGGCAGACGACTCACCATATGCATGCTCCTCGCGATTCGGGATGGACGTGTTGGCGCCTCTGCGCTTGATCTCACGATGTTGTATGCGGCGCGATGCGCGATGATTGAAGCATGGGTCCCCGCGCCATCAGCGATGGTGACATACCGCACGAGTTCACTTCGTTCACGACTCTTACAGTGCGCGACATCACGGTGAGTGCGATCACAGTTAGATCACGGTGAACGGGAACGAATCGGGCCCGATCGCGGCCGACGCCCCGATCGTGTTGTTGGTGAATCCTGTTGCCGGTCGCGGTAGCGCTGCGCGTCGCGCCGATATCGTCCAGCGCGCACTCGAATCCCTCGGCACCGTCGAGCGATACGACACGCGCACTCCCGGCGACGAAACACGCATCGCGCGCGATGCAGCGATTCGCGGTGCGCGGGTGCTCGCGGTCGTTGGCGGCGACGGTTCCGTCAGTCACGCCGCTCGCGGACTCGTCGAAACCAACAGCCATACGCCACTCGCGATTTTCAGTGCGGGCACGGGAAACGATTTCGCGAAATCCATCGGCGCGCCCGTGCACGACGTACCAGCAATGGTCGCCCGCATCGCGCAACGAGGCGCGCGCGGAGTGGACGTCGGCTTTGTGGACGACGTGCCATTTGTAAATGCCGCCGGATTTGGTTTCGACGTTGAGGTACTTGAGCGGATGCGCGCTCCCGGCTTGCTCCGCGGCACCGCGGCGTACGTCGCCACTGCGCTCGGCGCGCTCATCGGCTATCGCGGGTTCCGCGCGCGGCTACACAAGGGTGCCGAACGCGACCAGCTCATGCTCGTCTTCGCCAATGGGCGCTACTTCGGCGGCGCGTTTCACGTCGCGCCAACAGCGTCGCTTGACAACGGACTGCTGGATGTCGTGTCGATCGGCAACGCCACACCGCTTCGCCGCCTGGCATTGTTCGCCAAGGCGCTCAAGGGAACGCATCTCGCCGAGCGCGAGGTTGAGCACCACCGCGTCGATCGTTGTCGGTTGTCGTTCGATACCCCGCCGGCGTTTGAAGCCGATGGCGAGTTGCACCGGGCGCGTAGCGCAGAGGTCGAGGTGAGTGTGCGGCGAGCGGCGTTGCAGGTGGTGGTGTAGCCGCGGCGGGGAAAGGCAGGCTCAGCGACGCGCTTCGCATTTTGGGCGAGGAGACGCCGTACCCCGCGTCTGCCACGTTCCACCCCGGCTCTGCGTGACGGAATTGCATTGCGCCGTCGCTCAGAATATTCCCCGCCCGCAGACGCTCGTGAGATGAAACGATTCGTCCTTCCCGGGTGTTCTAGTCTGTTGTTGCCTCTCGGGTCCCTGAGAGCGGGAACAGATCGCCTTGCGACGAGCCACACGTTATCGTCATGGTGATCATCCGGGCGCGTTGCCCGCCTACCGCGCGGTTCGTCCGCGCCTTTCGAGGAGCTTTCCGATGTCCATGCTTTCGCGCAACGCTGCGCGTTCGTTCGCAGTCGTCGCATTCTCCGTTGCCGCATCGACGTCGGCTCTGTCAATCGCGTCGGCGCAGGCCGCACCGCCAGCGGTCAACGCAACGGTCCTCAAGATCGGTGATATCGCACCCGACTTCACGGTCACTGCAGTGACGTCTGCCGGTGTCGACGCAAAGCCGTTCAAGCTGTCCGAACATAAAGGCGAGACGATTGTCCTTGCGTTCTTCCCCAAGGCACGCACCAGCGGCTGCACCATGCAGATGCACGCCTATCGCGACAAGTACAACGAAGTGTTCATGGGCGGAAAGAAGGTGTTGGTGGTTGGCGTCAGCATTGACGAAGACTCTGCGCTCACCTCGTGGGCCAAAGACGACAAGATCCCGTTCCGCTTCGCCGCCGACGTCGACCGCAAGATCGGCGTTGCCTACGGTGCCAGCATGGGCACCGGTTACCACAAGCGTTACCTGTACGTGATTGATCCCAAGGGAAAGATCGCCTACGTCGCGACGCCGTTCCGTCAGGCTTCGGAAGACGCCTACACGGAGCTTGGCGCGGCCGTGACATCGGCGCAGGGCGCGAAGTAGTCCGTTCGTAGAGGTACGCCACTCAGCGGATCGACACAGTTGTTGCCACAACCCCGCGCCCTTCTCACTGCGCTTCATCGCGCGGCGGTGGAGGGCGCGGAACCGTTTGCGCGTACCCGTGTCGCCGTGCAGGAATGGGTGCGCGTGCACGAAGATGCGCTGCGAGCCCCCGCACGAGTGCATCTCATTGGAATGGGAAAGGCGTCGATCGCGATGACGGCCGGCGCCGTCCGCGCGCTGCACGATGCGGGGCGAGACCCCCAACACGGAATCATTGTCTGCGCCGACGCGAACTCCGGTCAGGCGCGCGAACATGCGCGCCAACTTCCGCCATCGTTCGCAATCGTCGAAGGTGATCACCCGGTTCCAGGACCCGCGTCGCTGCACGCAGCTGGCCTGATCGAAGCAGCGATACAGGACGTACGCGCGGGCGACATTGCAATCGTGTTGCTTTCGGGCGGCACCACAGCGCTCGCAGCCGCTCCGGTCGCGGAGCTGTCGCAGATTGTCGGCGATGTCGACGACGCGCAGACACACCTCGCGAATCTCGCCGACACGCTGCTCGAATCAGGGCTCGCAATTCACGAGATGAATGCAATCCGCCGACGGATGTTGCGTTGGGGTGCGGGCCGTCTCGCGGTCGCAATCGCAGCACGTGGTGCGCTGCATATCCCCGTCTTCGCGATCTCCGATGTTATCGGCGACGATCCGTCAGTGATCGGATCAGGCCCCTGCTCGCCTGACCCACTCGACGAAGCGACGTTTCTCGCGCTGCTCGACGCACACGACATTCGGAACGCACTGCAGCGCGACACCGCGCGCTTTTTGGGGATTTCAGGCGCGGGGCATCCACCTGCAGTTCCACCGCCATCACACCCCGCCTTCGCGCTCGTCGACTATCAACTCGTTGCGCGCAACAGCGATGCCGTCCGCGCACTCGCTCAGGCAGCGCGCGCCAACGGCATTACACATGTCGTCACAGAACTTGAGCCGCTCGAGGGTGACGCCGCACAACTCGGCGATCGACTCGCACGCTACGCGATCGCACGCGCGCGACTGCTCGCGCCCGGAGAGAGTGCGTTGCTCGCGTTCGGCGGCGAACCCGTCGTCAACCTTCGGCGCGTGTACGAACGCGCTTGGGAAGCGGGCGACGACGATGTCAGTGTTGACGTCGACGGTGCTGTCGACGCCGACGAAGCCGACGAAGTAATCCCTGCGATGGGTCGACCGATTACCGACGAACCAATGCGCGGCGGACGTATGCAGTTGCTCGCACTCGCTGCGTCCTTCGCGCTTGAAGAAGCGGCCGCGTCGGGCGACGATGTCGCGTGGCGTATCACACTGCTCGCCGCTGGCACCGACGGTCGCGATGGACCCACCGATGCAGCCGGCGCGATCGTCGACGCAATCACCCCCGCCGTTGCGCGTCGCGAAGGGCGGCGCCCCGAACAGGATCTCGCCACCGGCCGATCGTGGTTTCCACTCGATGCGGCCGATGCGCTACTCCGTACTGGCGCCACCGGCACGAACGTCATGGATGTCGTTGCCGTCCTCATCCGGCCGGCCCGAAGCTGAAGCAGCGCGCGTCCGACATGACGCGCGCGTACAGCTGCACTGCGGACTCAGTACTGGCAGTCCGTCGAGTACAGATCCTTGGCAAAGCCTGCCGTCTCTGCATCCTTCTGCGACGCAAACCCGAGCTGATCGGCCACCTTGATCAGCTTCACCGTGTGACACGCGGCCGGGTAGTATTTCCTGGACTTCTTCGAGCCCACAAACGGCGCGGTCGCTGCATCGATGGCAGTCGCAATCGCGGCGGCGTCACTGGTCTGGGCCGCACTCCCAGCCGCTGAACCGGTGCGGGACGACGCGCCTCCAGAGGCGCAGGCAGCAAGAACCAAAACCGCGGCCGCAGACGAAAAAAGGCGGACAACTCGCATGATCAACTCGGAGATAGTGTCATTTTGGAACGCCGTACAACAAGTGAACACTGTTATATATGACGGATGCGTCGCCTTTTGCCAAGGGCGCCTCTCACCGTGTTGAGGTGCCCCCGTGCCTTGGCGAGCACGACACCGTAAGTTCGCCGCTCATGCCTGCCAAACGTTCTCCACGCCCCCGCGCGCTCCCACCGGCCGCCGCTGTGGCCGCCCCTCAGAATGGTGCCCCTGCAGCCGCTGAGGGCGCGCCAGCCGAGAAGGCCGAGTCGGGAGACGCTTTTCGTCGACGGCCGCGACAATCGCGCGGGCAGGCCCGTGTTGAACTGCTGCTCGACGCCGCGGCCGCGGTGATCGCCGAATCGGGCCTCGCGGCCGCAACCGCCGAGGCGATCGCCCTGCGTGCACGCACCGCCAAGGGCTCGCTCTACCAGTTCTTCCCGAATCGAGATGCCGTGTTGGCCGCACTCGCGCTCCGCTACGCAGACGAGATGCGGCACATTCACGAAAAGGCGTTTCCGATCGACCCCCGCGGACTGGCGCTCGAACGGTTGATCGATCGCATCATCAAGCCGCTCGCGGAGTTTCACGATCGCAATCCGGCGTTTCGCCGCGTCTTTGCGACGGTCGAGGGCCCGCTCGACGACACGCACGGCGCACCAGCACGGCTGCGTGCGCAACTGTTCGATTCCTTCGTTGACCGGCTCGACGTGTTGTTTGGGTCGCGCAATCCCAAGCTCCCAACGCGCGATCGTCGACGCGCGGCGTTGGTGAGCGCGTCGGTCGGTCAGGCGGTACTGGCGCGACGCAGCCGAGCGGTGGCAGCGGAAAAGAAGCCGCTGTTGGACGACCTGCGTCGACTGCTTGTTGCGTACCTGCAACCGATCCTCGAATCACCGTCGACGCAGCAGCGAAAGACCGCTCCAACTCGCGTTGCAAAAGCCGCAGCAAAGCTCTGAACGCATTGCCCGCCATTGGGCATCTGACGAGCTTTCAGAATGCCTTCGAACTCCGTATCCGTTGGGTTGATTCAGGACACTGCATCGACCGATCTCTCGGCGAATCTGCGCCGCGCCACTCAACAGGTGCGCGCCGCCGCGGAACGCGGTGCGCAGATCATTTGTCTGCAGGAACTCTTCAACGCGCCGTACTTCTGCAAGTCGCTGCGCGCTGACCGTTTTGACATCGCCGAACCAATCGACGGCGAAACGGTCACCACGATGCAAGCGCTCGCCAAGGAACTGGGCGTCGTGCTCGTGGTGCCGTACTACGAGAAGCAGGCACCAGGCCTCTATCGTAATTCGGCAACTGTCATTGACGCAGATGGTACGCTGCTCGGCACCTATCGCAAGATGCACATCCCGCACGATCCGCTGTTCGAAGAGAAGTACTACTTCGCACCTGGTGACGTCGGCCCCGATCTGCGCGCAGACAAACATCCCGGCATCAACGGCTTTCGTGTGTGGCGCACAAAGTTCGCAGACATTGGCGTGCTCATTTGCTGGGATCAGTGGTACCCGGAAGGCGCACGCATCACGTCACTGCTCGGCGCGCAGATCCTCTTTTATCCGACGGCGATCGGCTGGCATCCGTCGGAGAAGTCGACGTTCGGCGACGCGCAGGTTGATGCGTGGCGCACGGCACAGCGCGCGCATGCAATCGCCAACGGTGTCTTTGTCGCGGCACCGAATCGGGTTGGCTTTGAAGCAGAGGCAGGCACTGATGGTATCGAATTCTTCGGACAGTCGTTTGTCTGCGATCCGTTTGGCCGCTATCTCGCGCAAGCCGACACGGAGCCGTCGATTCTTATCGCAGAGTGCGATCTCCAGCTGATCGAAGACACCCGACGCAACTGGCCGTTCCTGCGCGATCGTCGCGTCGATGCGTACGGCCCGATCACACAACGCTGGCTCGGCGGCGCATGAGCGAGCCGCGCCTCAGCGCGTCACCGGTCAGCCAGCCGCGTGTGCTCATGCCCGCCGAATGGGCGCGCCATGACGCGACGTGGATTGCCTGGCCGCATCACGAGCCGGACTGGCCGGGCAAGCTCGCCCCCATTCCCTGGGTATACGCAGAAATTGTACGCGCACTTGCGCCCTACGAGCGCGCGGAAATTCTCTGCCACGATGAATCCGTGCGCGACGATGCCGCGCGCACGCTTGCGTTGCACGCAGTCGACCCCTCGCACTATCGCCTGCATCTGCAACCGACCGATCGCGTGTGGCTGCGTGACTCGGGTCCCACTGGTGTGCATCGTGCCGACGGAAGCGTGGAACTCGTGCATTGGGGTTTCGATGCGTGGAGCAAATACGACAACTACGCGTTGGATGTGCAGGTTCCCGAGGCCGTTGAACGCGTGACCGGACTGTCGCGCATCGAAACCGTGCGCCCTGATTCCGGCGAGCGCATGATCCTCGAAGGAGGAGGGATCGAAACCGATGGACTGGGTACCATACTGGTGACGGAAGAGTGGTTGCTTTCCGACGTGCAGGTGCGCAACCCAGGGCTCGATCGCGCGGGATACGAAGCGGCATTCAGTCAATATCTGGGCATCACACACACAGTCTGGCTTGGTGAAGGATGTGTCGGTGACGATACACATGGTCACGTCGATGACATCGCACGGTTCGTTGCACCCGGCGTGGTGGTGCTCGCCCACGAGGAAGATCCATCGGATGAAAATCACCGACGCTCGCTTGACAACTTGCATCGCCTGCGGCGAGCCACTGACGCGCGGGGCGAACCGTTGCGCGTAGTGACGCTCCCGTATCCGCGGGCAGTCATCATGGACAACGCCCGTCTTCCGGCGAGCTATGCAAACTTCTACATCGCGAATGGCGTGGTGATTGTGCCAACGTTCAACGATGCCAACGACCGAATCGCACTGAACACGCTCGCCGAGCTCATGCCGGCGCATCGCGTCGTCGGCATTCACGCCGTCGATCTCGTGTGGGGGTTAGGTACGCTGCACTGTCTCACGCAGCAACAGCCAAGTGCACGGGCCGGAGTGACCAAATGACGATCCCACCAGTTGGAAACAATGTGCCGCCGAGTGCCCCCGAACCTGAGCTGCCGGCATGGGCCAAGCGGCGCGCGCCGAGCGGGCAGGTGCCCGAGACTGAGATGGCGGTGTTCATCGGCCGCAAATGGGAAGGAACGTATCGTCGCAAGTTCGCGCCGTTCCTGGAAGACTCGTCGTTCGTGCCGACCTGGAACTGGAGTGCGGCATTGAGCGCGGGGATCGCAATGCCGTTCTGGTTTCTGTATCGCAAACTGTATCTGGTGTTTGCCGCCTTCTTCATGCTGCCGAGCTTCGCGCTGCGGTGGCTGACGCAGTCGGACACCATCCTGACGCGGGAGAACGTGCAAGCGCCGGAGAATCGTTCGCTGGTCATGATGCTGCTGGCGATTCTGCTTTCGTCGGCGATCGCCGCCGGCGGGACGGCGAACTGGTTCCTTTACCGTCGGGCGCGCGCCGCGACGCGTCTGGTCTCGATGCAACAGCTTCCGGGGCCCGAGTCCATGTCGCTCCTTCAGCGCATTGGCGGGGTAAATCGAGGCGGGACGATCCTCTTCGTCACGCTCTCGCTCGTGCTGGGGATTGCCCAAGCGCTGGCGTGACGCTGCAAACAATGCCCCGGCAACGCCTTGCTGTCCCCGGTTGCGGAGTAGATGTTCGCGAACCGGTGACGCGAATTGGCGCCGGACTGTTGTTCAGCGATGACTGACGCGGAGTTGGTCGCCCGGACGCGTGACGGAGACGCCGACGCGTTCGGGGCGCTTGTCTCCCGATATTACGAAGCTTGTCGTCGATTTGCCTACCACATGCTGGGGGATCGGTCGGATGCGGAAGACGTGGTTCAGGAAACGCTCATGCGGGCGTACCGGGCCATCGCGCGGTACGATGAGCGCGACCAGTTCCGTGGCTGGCTGTTCCGGATTCTGACCAATCAGTGCCGCAACGCGCTTACCGCACGGGGACGCCGTACGCGTCGGTTCGTGCAAGATGAAGTGGCTCTCGAACAGGCGCATGCGCCTGCCGCAGGGCTGCAACTCGGCGCCGAACACGCTGCTCTCGCCCGTGCGCTGGCCCAGCTCGACGCGCTCCAACGCGAAGCTATTCTGCTCAAGTACGCTGAAGGACTCGAGTACACGGAAATGTCTGCGATAACCGGTGTCGGCGAATCCGCTCTCAAGATGCGCGTCAAGCGCGGCAGTGAGCGGCTGCGCGTCATGTTGGGTACCCGCGATGAGTGACACCACCAGCGACCGGCAATGAGTGACGACAGAGCGATGCTGAACTTCCCCACTCCCGACGAAGACGAGGTACTCGCGGCGCAGATCGCCGCGATGTATGCCGCCACGCCGGCTGCGGAAGCTGGTAGCGCCGAACGATGCGCGCGCGCAGTCGTCGCTGACTCGATGCACACCACCACTCGCAGCGGCCTGGGCGTCTTGCGCCCCCGTTGGTGGTGGGGCGCGGTCGCTGCGACACTTCTCGTGGCCGTCACCATGCGGCCGTGGCGTGCGATCGTTCGGGTCGGCAGCAGCGCGACCACCCCTGCCCTCAGCGATGCCGCAGGCGTTACTCAGCCGACTGGCTTGGTTACGGTGCTCTCCAACGGCGAAGCGGTTCGATTCGACCTCAGACTGCCCGTCAAGGCGCGTGAGGTCGCCATCGTCGGCGACTTCAACGGCTGGGATGAGAAGGCCACTCCGATGCTTCGGCGCAACGCCGATGACAGTTGGTCGGCACAAGTGCCTCTCTCCCCCGGACGCCACGTCTACGCGTTCGTCATCGACGGCACGCGCTGGCTCGTCGATCCGCTCGCCCCACAGGTGCCGGATTCGGGCTTCGGACCGTCCAACGCCGTGATGGTTGAGGGCGCAGCTCAGTGACCACATCTGGCGTCGCCCTGCTCGTCGTGCTTGGTCAGCTGCTCACCGCAGCGGATTCGATGTCCGCCACGCCCACCTTCGCGCGCGACAGTACACGACGTCTGGCGGCGGTGGACACGACATACGACGGACGAGGCGCCGGCCCGCAGCTCCCGTGTCGAGGCGGCGACTGCGTGCGTCAACAGATTCAGTTCGACGCGGCCCGCTTTGACAGCGTGACCGCGTATGCCCTCCGCTCGCTGCTCGATAGCGCGGCCGAACGGGGGCTGCCCATCGCGCCATTGATCAACCGCGCCCTTGAGGGGTCGGCCCGTAAAGTCGGTGGGTTGCGCATTTTGAAAGCGGTCCGCGATTTTGCCGCGGCACTCGAGGTTGCGCGCGAAGCACTCGGCAGCGAGTCCACCGTTGCCGAATTGGAAGTCGGCGCCGATGCGCTCCGCGCCGGTGTCGATGCGCGCATGCTCACCGCCATCCGCGCATCCCGCCCGTCGAGTTCCGCCGTAACACCTTTGGTAGTCATGACGGACATCGTTTCACGCGGGGTGCCGGCGGTGACGGCGCGCGACGCTGTGACAGCGATTGCACGAATGCCTCGCTCCGACGACGCACTGCTGGGCTTGCAAGTGATGGTCGCCAAAAACGCAGTTCGCGGTCCGGGGATGGCCGTGGATGCGCTCCAGCGCTATCTTCGGGGTACGGTTCAAGGCAGTAATTCGCCGTCCGCGCCCGCGACGGTGGATCGAAAGCCGATCCGTCCTCCATCACCGTGACGCCCGCACTCCGCTTCCTCCGCGCGTCGCGCCGCCGCTCTCTAACGAGCCGCGGAGTGGCTCTGCCGTGCGCGCTGATCACGATGGCACTCAGTGCCGCGCCCATGAGTGCGCAGCCCCGAGGCGATGCGCCAGTCGCTCCATCATCTGCATTGGGTCCCGTGACCGAGTCCCCCACGATCGCGGTCATGGGACTCGCTTCGCTCCCCAATGGCAGTGGCAGTTCGCTCTCGCAGCGGAACGCATTGTGGATGGGCGCGACGCAGCCGATCGGACGTGTCGGTCGTGTGCGATTCTCCGCGATCGGCACCGGCAACTGGTTGGCCCGAGATGCCGTCGGTACCAGCTCTGCGGTCGAAGGCACCATGTCCCTTCGCGGGCGCTCACGGCTTGGCGAGAACCAACTATGGAGCGCCGTCAGCTATGGCCGAGCCAATGTGAATGGTGACGTTGCCGGGCGCTTGATCGGTGGCAGTCCGACGTCAGTGGTCGGTGGTTTTGACGGCATGCGCGCCGACACCACCGTTTCACGTCGCGTTGACGTGGGCACGATCGGCCGTTTTGAAGGCGGCGTGATTCGCAACGTTTCGAGCGTCGAGCTCTCGTTTGGTTTCTCGGTCGAACGTGCCACGCGCGTTACAACGCAGACACTTCGCATCGATGAAGCGACGTCGCTCCCGGCTCCGTTGGCCGACAAGATGACGACCACCCGCACGCTACGTGCGCTGCAGCGTCGCGATATAGCGACGGGCGTTGCGTCAGCCGGCTTCAACACAGGCCCGACAACGTGGCTCGTGTCGGTCACCGCACCAGTCGCGACCTGGATCACGAGCGACGCACTCTCGCCTAAGCCGCGCACCGCGCCGACGATCGCATCGCTCGCCGTTGTGCAGCCGGTCACGGCGTGGCTCTCAGTAGTTGGCGCAGCCAGCACGAACTCGGCCTCAGTCGGCAGCACGGCCCTGCGCGACGACGTGGGCGAGGGACGTGGTCGCAACTTCGCACCAGTTGTGGCACTCGGCGTCCGTATCGCGCGTCTGCCCTTCAGTGGTCGCGGCGACGACACCCCGGGCGGCATTCTCTCGTTCGAGACCCGTACAATAGGCTCCGTCGATTCTGCTACGGTCGATGTGACACCGGCGCACGCCGACGCCGACACACTTCGCGTCGTGTTGCTCATTGATGCGCCGCGCGCTGAATCAGTGGAGCTGATGGGCGACGCGACTCAGTGGATCGTCACCCAGATGACGCGCAACAAGAACGGCAAATGGCGCGCTGAGCTCAAGCTCGCCCCTGGTATGCATCGCGTGACTGTGCGCGCTGACGGCGGCCGCTGGATTGCGCCGCCAGGACTTCCGATGAGCAACGACGACTACGGCAGCCCAGTCGGGATGATTGTCGTCAAGGGCAAGCAGTAGCTGATCGTTCGCTAACGGCGCCTGTCACAACAACAAACCGATTGCCACGAAGAACCGCGGATCAACTGCGCTGAATCCGCGCGTTTTCTTGGTGGGTGTTCTGTCTTTTAGCGCTCGCCGCGAATCTTGATCGTCTGCGTCGTGCTGTCGGTGACACCGGCGCCCGAGACGATGAGCGTGAGTTGATACTCGCCCGGCGCGACGGGCGGAAAATTGAGAGTGAGACTGCGACCGGGCTGTCCGTCAGGACGTCCGTTGTCGGCGTAACGAATGGAAACGGGCGTCACCGACTTCGAGAGTCCGATTGAACTGCCGAAGCGCTGGAAAAAACTCGCGCCGACCCGCGTCGCGCGGACCGATACCTGGAGTGGCGCCGAGGGACTCGCGGGGCGGTACATCTCCCAGTAGAGACCAACTGTTGCGCCGCGTTCGATCTCGAGGGAACCATAGGCCTGCAATGCGTTTTTCTCGAGACTCGGCGTAGCGGTCGCGTCACCGCGCTGCAGCAGCAGATAGTCAGAGAGGCGCGTGTTCGGCGGGAGGGGCTGCACCGTTGTGCGAACACGGGTCGCGCGTTTGCCGGTAGGCGCCAGCACTTCGATGCTGGCGAGCATCGGGCCCACGAGCGGCGCCAGCAGCGCGCCGTTGGCCGCAGCGCTGTCGCGTTTCACGATGGTCGGCGCGCGGCCGTTCATGCCGTCGAGCACCATCGTCGCGTTGTACGGCGCGCGTCCCATCTCAAGTTCGCGCACGAGACGATATCCGCCTGCGACAAGTGTTGTGTCGCCGCGGCGGAATCGCGCGATCTGGTGCGGCACTTCGTCAAAGCCGCTCGCGTATCTTGGCGCATAACGCATGCGTGCTTTCTGGCGCTTGGGGGACCACTCACTGGACGTCGCGCCGATGGGTGTCGCCATCGCCTTCTGTGACGGCATGAAGTCGTAACTCGGCGTCGGCTCATGCCCGATCACCTGCGGCGGGCGCGGGTCGGCAACGCCACCATTCTGCACCGACCAGTTGGTGGGCCAGCCGTACCGAATCTGCGACTCGAGGAGGTCATCGCCCCACGTCAGGTCATAGGGAATGCGCCCCAACGACTGCACACGCGAGATCGTGCGACGCGCAAAGAGCTCGTTGCGGATGTCGTTGGCGGGCAGCGACCAGAGTGGCTGCGCGAGACGGAAGATGCGCGCGTCTTCCGCATCACGTCCTCCACATGTCATCGCCTTGTATGCAGCTTGCGACGACACTTCGAGCCACATCGTGAGATCGGTCCAGGCACACTTCTGCCCAGCCGGCATATCAGCGAGCGCCTTTTCAAACGCCGCAGCCGCGTCGACATGGCGGTTTGCGTTGTGCAGTGCGAGCCCCCGAAGCGCTGCGCACCACCACGCCGTACCGGCGCACGCGCGTGCCGCAACGATCGCCACATCCGGCTTCTCACCTTCGACCGCGTAACGCACACGCATACCGCTCACCCAATCATCAGTCGGGTCAGCCGCCTGCGCCTGTCCGAGCAGTTCGAGCAGTTGATCGCGCTCCAGCTTCGCGTCGTTGCGTTCGGCGGGTGGCGGGACGTCGCCGTTGTTGTTCCAGTAGCAGATGCGACCGAGGGGCACTTCACACGACGCGTCGGCACCACCGTTGTAGAAACGGAGACCTAGCCGATGATTGCGTTCGAAGTTGTCCTGTAGCGAGCGCGCCTGCGCTGAGGCCGGCGCCAGTTTGGCTGTCGCCCCCCGCAGTGGATCTGCTGCCGACATGGCCGCCGCAGACGCCGCTCGCACACTATCGAGGGGAGGCGGGACTTGCGCAGCGACCGCAGAAAGCGGGGCAGTCGCCGACACCAGCGTAAGAAACGAGCACAGCACGAATCGCGAGATCGACACCAATGATTCTCCGAGAGGAAACGACAATTTGAACACTAACGCCCCGTCGTAGTCACGGCATCGGAATCAACCCGGACGCGAGTCGCGGAAGCGTGTCTAGAACGAAATCTTGGCACCACCCGTCAACGCCCAGTTGTGCGCGAGGTTTCCCTGGGCGCGAAAACCAACCGCCTGCGCCGAATTGAATCGCCCGATCCAGTCCTTCGCCTGTACACGCAAACCGATGCCCGGGGTGAGCCCGACATCGACGCCAAGGGCCGCCGTATACGCCACGTTCGAGGCACGCGTAGTGAACAGCGCGTTGTGGATGTTGTTCGTCATCCCGCCAATACCGCCCGACAGGAACGGCGCAATTCCTGCGCCGCGGCCGCTCAGCCCGCCAAACTCGAGCGAGGCGTCGTACAGCCAAGTCTTGGCCGTACCCACGTTGACACCGCCGATGAGCGGCAACCCTACCCGTAAATCGCCGGAAGCGTAGGCGAGATTGCCAACGAGGGCGATCCCTCGGCTCAGCGGGAGGCTCCCTTGCGCACCGACCATCGGCGCGTTCGTGGTCGAGAGCGAAGTACCAACCGGGCCGTCGTACCAGTTACCCGTGACGAGATACCCCGCGTACGGGGTCAGCGATGCGCCTGCGCCTTTCTGTGCGTCGGCAGCGTGGACGGAGAAGAGCGCAGCAGTTGAAACGAGCGCGATACGAACAGACAAGCGCATGGAGACTCCTGAAAGGGACCACTTCAGGAAGTGCAGAGATCGCGCCCGTTTGATCGATCGGTGCAACTGTTTGCGTCACAGGCACTTGGAAAATCCGGTGTGACGAGGCGCACGATCGTCGTCCAGCAAAGTGGACGGCGCGGTGCACTGTCTGGATTGCGGTGTGGCCGACGCACACGTCCTTCCGATCGAACGGCGGACGAGTCCGCTCCCGGCTGCCTACCCCAGAACCGGCATCACGAATCGACGCGACTGTCGCTCGTACGCATGTGCAGCCGCCAACACCTGCGCGTCGGTCCCCGGCAATCCAACGAACGAAAGATTTCCCGCCGGCATCCCGAGAGCACCAAGTCCCGCCGGAACAGAGACCTCGGGGAGACCGAGCCAGTTGCCGTATCCAAGCGGGGTGCGGACGTCGGGCCAGGGATCGCTCGCGCGCGGAGCGGGAAAGGGCATGGTCGGATACGCCATCACATCGACCTGCTGCGCGCGCAGCGACTCGGCCAGCATTGCCACCACTGTCGCACGGGAGCGCGCGAATGAGACGCCGGCAGGATCGTGCTCGTAGCGTTGTCCCACCAGATTGGCCATCGCCGCCCAATCCTTCGGCAACACGTCGTAGTATGTCTGATACGCCGACAGTCCGCGCTGCACTGCATCACGCGCATCAGTGCCCTGTCGCTCGAAGTAGCGGAGCAGCGCGTTCGCCGTCGCCGCAGGCGAATTGGCATTGGGAGGCACATCGCCACGGTCGCGCGAAGCTTGCATGAACAGATCGCGATAGTTCACGCGCGTTACAGCGGGCGTGCACGGCACTACGAGCGCGCCTGCGGCTTTGACATCGTCGATCGCGCGATCAAACACCATCAATGATTCAGGCGTCATCTGCGCACGCGGGACATGCACGTCAACAATGCCGACCCGCACACCACGCAACGCATCGTCGCGCAGCGTCCGCAAACTATTGCGCGGCCATGAAGTGGTCAGTGCGAGCGCGTCGACACTGTCAGCGCCCGCGATGACATCGAGCAATAGCGCTGCGTCGGCTACAGAGCGCGCGAGCGATCCGTGGGTATCGAGATACGGCCAGGTTGGAATCACGCCGGAACGCGGGACCAGGCCGAAGGTCGGCTTGATGCCAACGACTCCGGCAAATTGCGCGGGGATGCGATTGGAGCCGCCGTCGTCCGTGCCGAGCGCGCCGAAGGCCATCCCGCACAAAACCGCGACTGCCGACCCGGCGCTTGATCCGCCGGGCGTGCGCACACCAGACCTGTCGTGCGGATTGCGTACCTGCCCCGACAGGGTACTGGTGCCGTTGCCATGGTACGCGAAATCGTCGGCTACCGTCTTGCCCAGTATTACGGCTCCAGCCGCGCGCAGTCGTGCGACTTCGATGGCATCGTGCCGCACAGCATGCGGAAAAAGTCGCGCCCACTCCGCGTTTGACGCCGTTGTTGGCAGACCGCGCACATCGTAGATCGATTTGGCAAACAGTGGCGCGCCGTCGAGCGGTCCGCGCAGCTGGCGACGTCGAGCGCGAACGTCAGACGCGCGCGCTTCGGCCAATGCCGTTGCGGCGAAGAGATCGATGGCGTGGAGCTGTCCATTGAGTGACTGCGCTCGTTCTAACGCGTGCGTTGTGACTTGCACGGCTGTCCAATCGCCGCGCAATCGCCCCGCTTGATATTCCGCGATCGTGCCGCTGAGCGGATCGGCGATTCGCGCCGGCCAGTCAACGAGCGGCATCCCCAACAGCGCGCTCAGACGGACCAGCGCCTCTCGGCGAGTAACCGTCATGCTCGACAGCCGCTAATGCTTGCCCATAATCATCTTTGGCGCCTGCTCCGCGAACGAATACGCACTCTTCGGACACTTCACGCTCGGATTGGTCGGGGAAAAGACGCCCGCAGGATTGTACTTCCAGAGCCAGACGTGCAAGTCGTAGTGAACGAGCCCGTCCGGCATGATCGGCTTGTGGCCGGCCATTGGCCCGCCGAGTGTCTGGCCAAAAATCTTCGGCACCGTCTTCCCTGCCGCGTCAGCGGGCACAAACCACTCCGCCGCCACCAGCTTGAGCGCATCTCCATCCATTTCGTAGATCAGCACCTGTGGTTTCGCTGGATCGAGCGCAGGGCCGATCAACTGGCCGTTGAGGAAGTGGACGCCCATCCCGCCGGGCACGTACTTCATCGTCCCCTCACCTCCGCCCTGCGGATATTCGACACACCCGAGTGTCGACAGATACCCATCGTGCACAGCGACAATCGGATCCTTGTATTTGTCGAGCGCGGTCCGGACCTTGACCAGTTCCGGTGAGAGTGCAGCTGCTGTGGATGGCGAGGTTGACGCCGGTTTCGCACTCTGCGACGACGCGTTGGGGGCCGTCGCAATGATCAAGAGCACGACGGGCACAACGTGACGCAACTTCACGGTGATTTGGACAATCGATGCGGGCGCACGCATGGCATCTCCACGTTCAAGGGGGGAGCGTCCAACGATGGCAGGTTAGACTCTGGTGGCACACTCACCGGGCGCGCTGTAGGGCCGGGACAACAGTGCAATCAGCGGTGATAGTCGCGCGAACATATCAATGCCCAGCGAGGCACGCAAGGATACTCCCCGCGCACATGATCGATCTCAGTGCGCTGGGAGTGGTGCGATCGTCACCGGCGGCGGTCCTTTGAGTTTTTCGTTCTTGGACAGTATGAATCCACCTTCCCACGATGTGTACGCGACACTCACGGAGCTCGAGACTCCCAGCACCACGATCAGTGCGAGCATCCACGTTGCGGGCGCCGCTTCACGAGGCGAGCGAAGCACGCGATACCAGCATGCCGCGCTCACTACACCCGTGATGATCAGCAGAATGTTCGAGATATCGGCGCTCTCTTCGTGCTCCTTGATCTGCGCCTTCTCGATGAACCAACGCTTCTCCAGCACCTCCTCGGCTTCATCACCGGTGAGCACCGTCGGATAGCTCGCGAGACCGGCGAGCGCCAGCGTGGCGAGCGCGTACAGCAGCACGCCGCGCTTGCGGGTGACGAAAGCCAGCAGCGCAGCCGCTGTGCCGACGAGCGCGAGAATGATCGGGAAATGATTGACCGCGAGATGCAGCGCCTGTCCATCCATGGTGCACTACTCCGCTTTGGCGTTGGGCATGTGAGGGCCACGCAGGTTGACAACTTTCGCTTGCTTGCCACGTGCCCTGATGTTCAGCATCTCCACGATGACCGAGAACGCCATCGACATGTAGGTGTAGCCCTTCGGGATGTGCTGGCCGAGCCCTTCGGCGACGAGATTCGTGCCAATCAATACCAGGAACGACAGGGCCAGCATCTTGATGGTCGGATGCTTGTCGACATAGGCGCTGATCGAACCCGCCGCGATCAGCATGCCGAGCAGTGCAACGAGGTTTGCCGCAATCATGATGCTCACGTGATCGGCCATGCCGACGGCGGTAATGACCGAGTCGAGCGAGAAGATGATGTCGATGAACATGATCTGCGTGACGGTCCCCCAGAGCGACTTCACGGCACGGCCGGTCGCCGCTTCGTCCTCGGGACCTTCGAGCTTATGATGGATTTCCACCGTCGCCTTGCCGATCAGGAACAGACCACCGACCACCAGAATGAGGTCACGCCCTGAAATCGCGTGACTCACAATCGTGAAGAGCGGCTCCGTGAGCCGCATTACCCAGGTGATCGACAGGAGCAATAACACACGCGTTACAAATGCGCCGATCAATCCGAATGACCGTGCCCGCGGCTGATCCGCCGCCGGAAGCTTGCCGCTCATGATCGAGATGAAGATGATGTTGTCGATACCGAGTACGATCTCGAGTACGGACAGCGTCAGCAGCGAGAGCCAGGCGTTGGGATCGGAAATCCAGTCCATGAGACTATTTTGGTTATTGCGTGCAGGGTGCGCCGAATTTCGGCACGGCGTGATCGACGCGGGGCGGCATGTTGTTGTTGGCGATTCTGACTACGAGGTCGCTGACGTATCGTGTTATGCGTGCGTAATGCGGATAATCGATGTACTGCGGTTCGTCAGTGACTTCGTGATAGTCTTCGTGCAGGTTGGTGAACAGGAAGACAATCGGAATTCCGCGACGCGCGTAGTTCCAGTGATCGGAACGACAATAGATCGCCTCGGGGTGCCCATCGGCATCAAGCGAATAGTCGAGTGCAAACGGCGTGCCCTGTACCGCGTTCACTTGGTTCACCCATCGCGCGAGATCGGACGACAAGCGGCGCGGACCGATGACGCTCAGATAGTTCGGGCCACCACTCGCGAGATCGGCAGCACTCCCGCGCCCGATCATATCGATGTTCAGTTGTGCGACGATTGATTTGAGCGGCACCGTCGGATGCGCAGTGAACGCCTCCGACCCGTTCAGGTCGATCTCTTCGCCGGTGTGCCAGACAAAGAGCACGCTGCGGCGCGGCTTGATCGGCGCCGACGCGAATTGCTCGGCCAATTCGAGCAGCGCCATCGATCCTGACCCGTCGTCGTCCGCACCGTTGTTGATGGAGTCAGGTCGAGCCAATCGTCGGCGACGCAACGCGGCGACGTCAATTTTGATGGCGCGCTCCTGTGCGTGCGACGGCTCGGCGCTGCCGGCCTTGCGCCCCCGCAGTGCCCACAAGGCCTTGTCGTAAGCACGCAGCGAATCGTGATCGACCGGGCCACCGGCGCGAAAGCCGATATGGTCGCTGTGCGCGCCGAGGGCAACGTATTGCGCGCGCAAGGTGGGATCGCTGCCGCGAACGATCGCGACCACGTTGCGCGACCACGCACTGTCGGAGTTTCCGGGCCGCACACGAACGCGCTGAAAGAAGGTTCCGCGATCGCCAGCCGGTATCACACCGAGACGCGTCAGTTCGCGCGCGATGTACGCAGTTGCACGCTCATGCCCGGGCGAGCCCGCGCGACGGCCCTGCATGGAATCGTCCGCAAAGATGAAGAGCCGCGTACGAAGATCGGACTCGGCGATCGCCGAGGTCGTGGCCGATACGCTCAGCGCAGGCGCATGCACTCCACGCGTCGCGCCCTGCGCTCGACTGACTGCGCCGAATGCAAGCGACGATGCCACCGCCGCCACGAGGAGTGCGGCGGTTCTGGCGTGCGAGGAGTTCGTGTGTTGCATCCGGGGTGGGTCAGATCGAGCACGCGCGATGACGGCGCGCGCGAGCGTACACCGCGAGCGTACATCGCGAGCGATTGCGGAAGGTCGCACTCGACTGGCTCCGGTTCAACTAAGTTGCAGCCATGTCTGATGTCCTTTCCCATGCTCCTGCACCGCTGCGACCGGCGGTGGTGCTTCTCTCCGGCGGTCTCGACTCGTCGACCGCGCTGGCTGTCGCCAAGCGCGATGGCTTTGCGCCGTATGCCATGACCTTTCGGTACGGCCAGCGCCACTCCGTCGAAATCGAGGCCGCTCGCCGCGTCGCCCACGCGCAGGGGGTGATGCAACACGTCGTCGTGGACATCGACCTGCGTCAATGGGGCGGGTCGGCCCTGACGTCTGATGTGGACGTGCCCAAGGACCGCGATGTGGTGACGCACAGCGACGAAATTCCAGTGACGTACGTGCCCGCGCGGAACACGATTTTCTTGTCGTTCGCGTTGGCGTGGGCCGAAGTGGTCGGCGCGCAGGCCATTTTCATCGGAGTGAATGCGCTCGACTACTCGGGGTATCCCGACTGCCGCCCCGAGTACATCGAAGCCTTTGCGCAGATGGCCAATCTGGCGACCCGCGCCGGAGTGGAAGGGACGCAGCGACTCAAGATTCACGCGCCGCTGCAGTATCTCACCAAAGCCGAAATCGTGGCACTCGGTCAATCACTCGGCGTCGACTACAGCCTGACCACCAGTTGCTATGATCCGGCGCCGGACGGCACCGCCTGCGGGCGCTGCGACGCCTGTCAGCTGCGCTTGAATGGGTTTGCGGCTGTAGGGGCGCACGACCCGATCGCGTACGCCGCGCGCGGGGAGTCCTAGACCATGGCGTATACGATCAAGGAGTGCTTTTACACGCTGCAGGGCGAAGGAGTGAACGCCGGACGTGCGGCGGTGTTCTGTCGTTTCTCCGGGTGCAACCTCTGGACGGGACGCGAACAGGACCGGGCGACGGCCGTCTGCACCTTCTGCGATACCGATTTCGTGGGCGTTGGCCCAGACGGTGGCAAGTTTGCTGATGCCGAATCGCTGGCGGCGTTCGTTGCCAGCCGCTGGCCGGCCGACGCGCCGACCGACGTGCCGAAGTTTGTGGTGTGCACCGGTGGAGAGCCGCTGCTTCAGCTGGACGACGCGGCCGTTGCCGCACTCCATGCGAATGGGTTTGAAATCGCCGTGGAGACCAACGGGACACAGGCCGCTCCCCAAGGGCTGGACTGGGTCTGTGTGAGCCCTAAGGCGCAGGCGCCCCTGGTGCTGACCGCAGGGGACGAACTCAAGCTGGTTTACCCCCAGGAGACGGCGATGCCGGAGCGATTTGAGGGGCTGGGGTTCCGCCATTTCCTGCTCCAGCCGATGGACGGGCCCAGACAGAAAGAGAACATCGAGGCGGCGCTGGCGTATTGTCTGGCACATCCGAGGTGGCGGCTGTCCGTCCAGACACACAAAGGGCTGGGGATCCGATAGGCGAGGCAGTTCCCGTGACGTGACGGTTGGTGGTAGCGCTGCGTCCACTGGCGGGATAGCTTCGCTGTCCACGACGTTCTTCGCCCCAACCGCTTGCCCTCGCGAAGTGGCCCCTTTCTCCCGTCAACACATTCTGCCGCTTGCCCTGTGCGTCGCGCTCGTCGCGAACGCATCCCGGGCTGAAGCTCAGCTGTCCGACGCGAAAAAGCCGTTCGCCGCATTGAGTGCGTCGGCCGCCGCCATGCGCGACTCGATCGTCTCCAAGGCCCGCTCGCAGATCGGCACGCGCTACAAGCTTGGCGGCACGAAAGCCAACCTCGCGCTCGATTGCAGTGGTCTGGTGAAGTACGTAATGGGCGCGCTCGATGTGATGTTGCCGCGCACGGCTCGTCAGCAGGCGACGATCGGCAGGGAAATTCCGCGGGATCTCGCTGCACTCAAGCCGGGCGATCTGCTCACTTTCGGCCGCGGCAAGAGAATCTCGCACATCGGCATCTATGTCGGCGACGGGCGAATGGTCCACGCGAGTACGTCGCAACGCAAAGTCATCGAAACCGCTATCAGCACCCGGTCCCCGTTGATTCGTCAGTGGAAGGGTGTCCGCCGCCTCGTCGGCAACTCCCGCGACAGTCTCCTCGCCATCGCCGATTCGCTGCGCTGAGCTCGTCGCGCAGTTGGGGCGCCGTCGTCCTGGCGGCCCGGTGCTGGGACCAAGAGATCGTTGCGTACTGAGAGATTCGGCAGCAGCATAGGTGCTCCACGTGGGATGCCGTCGCAATCCCGAGCCCTCCGAGGTCCCTATGCGCTTCTGGTCCAGATTCCGTGCCGTCAGTGTCGCGGCCATCGCTCTGCCGCTGCTAACCGCGAACAACTCGCTGCGCGCCCAGCAGAGTCAGCCCCCCAAAGATCGTCTCACCATCGCGGACTACTTCGATTGGGAAGATGTCGGTGGTCCATCGCTGTCTCCCGACGGGAAGCAGATCATCTACACGCGTACGTGGATCGACAGGCTGAACGACAAGCGCGAGTCGTCGGTGTGGATCATGAGCGCGGATGGCACCAAGAATCGCTTTCTTGTAAAAGGCGCCGATGCGAAGTGGTCGCCGGATGGCAGTCGTATTTCATACGTCGCGCCGGGCGAGCCCGGTGGTGCACAGATCTGGGTGCGCTATATCGATTCGGAAGGTGCCGCGACACAGATCACCCGGCTGACGGAAGCGCCGAGTGATGTGGAGTGGGCGCCGGATGGAAAGACGATTGCGTTTGGCATGCTGGTGCGCGCCACCGATATGTGGAGCATCAACATGCCGGCCGCGCCCCGTGGTGCGAAGTGGACCGAAGCGCCGCGCGTTGTGACGAAGGTGAAGTATCGCGCTGATCGTCAGGGTTTTCTTGAAGATGGCTTGCGCCAGCTGTTCACTGTGCCCGCAGATGGCGGTTCGCCGCGTCAGGTCACAAGTGGTGACTGGGCAACGAACGGCACGACATGGATGCCCGACGGCCGGAGCTTTGTATTCACGTCGCTGCGCACGAAAGACTCAGAGTATGCTTGGCGCGAGTCGGAGATTTATCGCGTTGATGTGGCCACAGGCGATGTGAAGCAACTCACGCATCGCAAAGGACCTGACAACAACCCGGTGCCATCGCCTGATGGCAAGTTGATCGCGTATACGGGCTACGACAGCACCGATGCCACGTGGAAGGATGCGGTCATGTACGTCATGGATGCGAACGGAAACAATCCGCACGCGTTGACGGAAAAACTTGATCGCACGCCGGCCGGGATGATGTGGGCGCCCGATGGCACAGGGCTCTACTTCAACGTCGAGAACGAAGGTTCGCGCAACCTCTATTTCGTATCGCTCAAAGGCGATGTGAAGCCGGTGACGAAGGGCTCGCAAGTGCTCACCGTTGCGGAGATCGGCCGGAACTTCATGGCCGTCGGCACCGACGCGACGTCGATGAAGCCGACGGACATCGTCACGTTCGATGTGCGGACGCCAACGCTCAAGCAGCTCACGGATGTGAATGGCGATGTGCTCGCGGGCAAGAAGCTGGCGACGACGGAAGAGGTGTGGTACACGTCCGTCGATGGTTACAAGATCCAGGGGTGGATCGTGAAGCCGGCTGACTTTGACGCGAGCAAGAAGTATCCACTGATGCTCGAGATTCACGGTGGCCCGCATGCGATGTACAACGTCGCGTTCAACTTCTCGCGACAGGATCATGCAGCGAACGGGTTCGTGATGCTTTACGTGAATCCGCGCGGCTCAACCGGCTACGGCTCATCGTTTGGCAACGCGATCAAGAACGCGTACCCGGGCAAGGACTTCAACGATCTCATGGCCGGCGTTGATACGGTCGTGAATCGTGGCTATATCGACACCAAGCGGATGTATGTGTTTGGTTGCTCGGGCGGTGGCGTGCTCACCGCGTGGACCGTCGGACACACCGATCGCTTTGCGGCGGCCGCATCGATGTGCCCCGTCATTGACTGGATCAGCTTTGTCGGCAATACGGACGGCTCGAGCTGGTACTACAACTTTGCCAAGTTCCCGTGGGAAGATCCGTCTGAGCATCTCAAGCGCTCGCCACTGATGTACGTTGGCAGTGTGAAGACGCCAACGATGCTGATGACCGGCGTGAACGACCTGCGTACACCGATCGGGCAGTCCGAGGAGTTTTACGAAGCGCTCAAGATCCGCAAAGTGCCGACGGCGATGATTCGTTTCAACAACGAATGGCACGGCACCAGTTCGACACCGTCAAACTTCCTTCGCACCCAGCTGTATCTACGCAGCTGGTTCGACAAATATCAGACGCCGCCGGCTAACGCGCGCGTTACACAAGACCAACAGGACCGGAAGTGAATCAACGATCTGCACCGTCCCTTGCAGCCACAGTGACGCGTGAGTGATCTCTTTCTCCGGGGACGCGGTGCCAGCAGTGGCGCACGCGTCCCCGGTTGGTTGATGCGATTGGCCGGTGCGGCGATCGCGATGAGCATCTTCACTGCCGCCGCGTCGCTGGGCTTCTGGGATATCGTCGGCGTACCGATCTGGTTGTTGCGATTGGTTGCATTGACGGCCGGCGCGCTCCTCGCGCCGACGATGCTGGGCAGCTGGCTCTGGCTCGTGCTCGGCGCGCTCACCACGCTGTCCGCGATCGTGTCGTTCACGCCCATCGTCCGGCCGATCGCGCAACGGTTCGTGCGCGACGACCGGAGCGCGCCGGGACATGCAACGACCGCTACAGCACTCGATGCGGTGATCGTTCTCTCCGGAGAGGTGTCCGACGAGGGTCGGGTGACCGGTTCGACGATGGAGCGACTGATCAGCGGCGTTCAGGACGCGCGCAACATGAAGATCGCAACGATGGCATTGTCGGCCACGGCACCGGCGTTCGGCGACTACAAGCCCAGTTCGGAGCCCGACCAGCGCGCGCTGGTCTCGCTGATGGCACCTGACCTCCAGCTCCAGTTCGTGCATGACGTCTTCAGCACCCGCGACGAGGCGGTGGCCTTCACGGCGCTGGCCAAGGCCCGGGGCTGGCACCGTGTGCTGCTGGTGACGTCTGCCATGCATTCCCGACGGGCGTGTGGAACGTTTGAAAAGCTTGGGCTAGCCGTGGAGTGCCGGCCGGCGGTTCCAAGGGCGCACGATCCGGGCAGGCTGGCCTCGAGCGAAAGTCGGCGGCTGGTCTTTCAAGACGTGCTCTACGAGCTATCCGCGACGCTGCTGTACCGCGCGCGTGGCTGGAACTGAGTAGTCGGCAGCTGCGACCGTGCCCTGCGTTCAGCGGATGCTATCAGCAGGCGGCGTCTAGCGTCGCGCCAGCAGGTCGGTGATCAGCTCGGCGCCCCGATCTGTGATGGCAACTGCCAGTCGCTCCATTTGCACCCAGGCCTGCCGAGCTTCACCCTGTGTGACGTCAGTCACGACAGCAACCCGGATAAAACCGTTCGTCGTTTCGAGCGCGCCTTTGTTGAGCAAGACGCCGGCGGCGTACGACGTCGACACCTCGAAGGCGCGCATCACGACCATGGTGCCGTTGTTGGCCGGGTCGTGCTCATACGTCACCACGATGTGCCACTGCCGGTAGCGGTATCGGTCTTCCCATAGTCCGCCCAGGTTCGTCCGCATCCAGCCTGCCGTCCGGTTCTCAGCGTGAATCTGGTAACCATTCTGGAACAGGATGGTACGAATGAGCTGTCGGGCGTCTCGATCCGGCAGTGGCACCCTCAGCGCGATGGACTCGATAGGGGGTGTCGCGAGCGCCGGCCCGGCACGTTGGACGCCGTGGTGACAGGCCAGCAGGGTGCAGCTCAAGGCTGCTGCCCAACGCCTCACGTGGTGCGGGGAGGCGGGACTCGGCGATGGTGAAGCATCGAGGACTGTGATGTTTGGCACTTTCATGGGACCCTCGAGACCGGTACGTTCCCCGGGTTGTTTCCACTTCATCCCCAATTCGATGCTTCAGACTCGTACAAGCAACCGCTCGGCTGCTCTCCTCGTCACGCTGCTGCTAGGCGTCTCGATCAGCGCCTGCAAGGATACAAAAGCGATCGCGCGCGCGGATTCGTTGGCGGCGGCGCTCACCATGGCAAACGCGCAGCGCGACTCGCTGCAAGGCCTCGTCGCCGGTGCGTCTGCTGAAAAGGACCGCGCGATGACGCAGGTCGTAGAAGCCACAAAGTTCGCTGACCAGGTGGACGCCGAGCTACGGCAGGTACGCACGCTGTCGTCGAAAGTCTCCGTCAACAAGTCGGATGAGTCCGGCAAAGCTGAAGCGGCTGACGCGCGCAAGGACATTCTGGATCGTTTGACGCAGCTGCGCCAGCGTTTGGCCGCACGTCAGGCACAGGTCAGGGCCATGCTCGACACGTTGAAGAGCATGCGCGCCGACTCATCGGCGACGGCGACGTTGCTCGCAGACCTGAACGCACGACTCGGTCTACGCGAAAAAGAGATCGTCGCGTTTCAGGACGAAGTGAAGTCGTTGCGCGCGCAGAACGCGCAGCTGGCGACTGAGAAGGCGGTGTTGACCGATACAGTCAAGGCAATGGACGTGCGCGAGAACAAGGTGTACTACGTCGTTGGTGTGCGTCGGCAGCTGCTTGCCGACGGACT
>JBKJTE010000110.1:0-29112 GCA_046590495.1 Gemmatimonas sp.
CGCTACGCCGTCGATCCCCCAAGCGCCCGAACAAACGCGGCCGGCTCATCCACATGCAGCCCAATACGACTCACCCGTCGTGACACACCCGCAAACAACTTCACTGCGGTCGGTGCACGCAAATGCAGCAACACATTGGGCTCGGCCGGCTTTGTGAGATTGAGCGAGTCGTTCGACAGTTCAACCAGATCGCGCCACGTGGCCAGATCGGCCGACAGAATGTCGTCCCGCTGAATCTGCGTCGTGAAGCGCTTGCCGATCGGCAGTTCGATCGCCTCCGGATGCACACAGATTTCGCTGCTCCCCATCGCGCGATAGTCGGCCACAATCCAGCAGAGCATCGCCACGGTCGTGAGCGTCAGCGTCCACGCCACCATCGGGAACCGAGACGATAGCCAGAGATGGAAGACACCCGTCTCGATCGTGAGCACCAGCATGACGCCCAAGGTCAGACTCCCGGAGCGCGCCGAACGATAGGTGAACGTGGGCGACATGTCGCGTCATCCTCCCGTATTGCCGTCAGAGTGTTCTGCACGCATGGTACCGTTCTCGCGATCGGGTTTCCGTCCCCTGCGTCGCCTGCCCTCGCCCGCCACTCGTCAAACGAAGTCGCTGCCATGACCGCAGACGCCACCGATCTCGACGCACTGCGACGTCGTTTCGCGGATCGCTACTCGATCGATCGACAACTTGGCCGCGGTGGCATGGGCGCCGTGTATCTCGCGCGCGACCTGCAACTCGATCGGTTCGTTGCGATCAAGGTACTGCCAAGTGAGTTCGCTGCGCAGTCCGACCTGCGCGAACGCTTCCTGCGCGAGACTCGCACTGCCGCCGGCTTCTCGCACCCCAACATCGTCCCCGTCTTCGCAGTCGAAGATCGCGGTGATGTACTCGCGATGGCAATGGGGTACATCGAAGGAGAGAGTCTCGCCGAACGCGTGAAGCGCGCCGGACCGCTGTCGATCAAGGAAGCGGTGCGACTGCTGCAGGACACCGGCTACGCACTCGCGTACGCGCACGGGCGTGGTGTCGTGCATCGCGACATCAAGCCGGATAACATCATGCTCGAGCGCGCGACCGGTCGCGCACTCGTGATGGACTTTGGCATTTCACGCACGATCAGCAACGCGCCGGCCGCTGACACGGGACTCACGCGCGTCGGCGAAGTCGTCGGTACGCCAGAGTTCATGAGCCCCGAGCAGGCGTCGGGTGATCGCGTCGATGGACGGAGCGATCTCTACTCACTCGGACTCGTCGCGTGGTACGCGGTCACCGGCCAACTCGCCATCAGCGGCGAGACCACGCAGAAGGTGCTCGTCAAACAGCTGACCGAGACACTGCCGCCAATCGCCACCGCGCGCGGCGATCTGCCGACCCCACTCGCCGACGCGATCGACCGGCTGCTCAAGAAAGATCCGAACGACCGATTCACCACCGCCGAATCACTCGTCGAAGCGATTGATGCAGCGCAACTCTCCGCGCCGGAAATCCCGCTCGCAGTCCGGCTTTTTCAGCAGGGCGGCAAGAGCTACCTCACCAACGCGGGGCTCGTGATCCTTTTCGCGGCGGTCAACATCGTCCGGTCGGAAAACGAAGCACTGCTCGACAAGCTGGCGACAATCAGCGTCGCATTCGCGCTTGAGTTCGTTCTTCTGATGACAGTCGCGCGTCAGGCGCGCACGCTACGCCGCCTGGGCTTCGATCACGGGGCACTGCGCAAAGGACTCATCGCCATTCTCGAAGAAGGGGACGAGGCACGCGCGCAGTCGCTCGCCGTCCCGGGAGTCGCGCGCAAACGTCGCTTCCGTCTGTACGCGGTCTTCCCGCTCTTTCTGCTCGGCGCATACAACCTGTGGAACGGCTTTTCGCGTCGCGTGGAATACAAGCCGGGCTATTTCTCGCTCAGTCGCTCCGGCGCAACGATCGCGATCACCGGCCTCTGCACGATGTTCGTCGCTGTGCTGATCCTCATCCTCGATCCGTACCGACGTCCACTGATGCAGCGCTTTGCCAACGCGTTCTGGGGCGGACCTATCGGCGCGTTGCTCATGGGCTCCGCACGCGGAGTCGCTGGCAGCACAGAAACTACACGACCCGCTGCTCCGATCCGACCGCCACGCCCGAAATCGAGTATCGCGCCACTGTTACCGCCGCTGTCACCGCCACCGCCAATCCCATCGCCACGCGGCGCACTCTCTCCATCTGTCGTCGCCGACCGGCTCGAAGCAATCGAGGCTCGACTCGCCGCGCTCGAACAGGCCCGCCGAGTGCTGTGAGAGGAGTGCAGTGATGTGATGTGATGTGATGTGATGTGAACGCGCGCGTTAGCGCCTTGGTGGACCGTTCGGATGTGCGCGTTCGTACTGCACCGGCCACGCGAACGACGAACCCAGTGTGTGTGCCGCGAGCAACGGCCAATGTGGTTGCCGAAGCAATTCACGAGCGAGCAGCACGACATCGGCATCACCGCCACCCACGATCTGCTCGGCTTGCTCAGCGTTGGTGATCAGCCCGACCGTCGCGGTTGCAATCCCGGCGCCGTCGCGCACCTGTTTCGCAAACGGGACCTGATAGCCCGGGCCGATGGCAATGCGCACACCGCTTGCGAGTCCGCCGCTGGATACATCGATCAGATCGACACCGGCCGCTTTGAGCCATGTGCAAAGCTGGACCGACTCCTCTGCCGTCCATCCACCTTCGGCCCAATCAGTGGCGGATATGCGCACGACCAGCGGCGAAGCATCCGGCATCACGGAGCGCACAGCAGCCACAATTTCGAGGCAGAAGCGCGCGCGATTTTCGAGTGAGCCGCCGTAGCTATCCGTGCGATGGTTGGAGAGCGGCGAAAGAAATTCGTGAATGAGATAACCGTGCGCGGCGTGCAGTTCGATCACGCGAAAGCCTGCCGCAAGTGCGCGCACCGTCGCTGCGCGAAACGCATCGACCACGTGTCCGATGCCACCGAGCGTCAATGCTTCCGGGTGTGGATAGCTCTCCGAAAACGCGATCGCACTCGGCGCCATCACATTCGTCCACCCGCCCTGCTCCGGTGTGACTGTTCCGCCGCCATCCCACGGACGCTTCGTGCTCGACTTGCGACCGGCGTGCGCCAGTTGGATACCAGGCACCGCGCCCTGCGCGTCGATGAAGTGCGTGATGCGCTGCAGCATCGGAATGTGCCCGTCATCCCAGATGCCCAGGTCCTGTGGACTGATGCGCCCTTCAGCCACGACCGCTGTCGCTTCGGTGAACACGAGCGCCGCGCCCCCAACAGCGAACTGGCCCAGGTGCACGAGATGCCAGTCGTGTGCAAAGCCGTCGGTGCTCGAGTACTGACACATCGGCGACACGCCAATGCGGTTGCGCAGCGTGACGCCGCGAAGCGCGAGTGAGGAAAACAGGTGGGACACGTGCGGAGCTCCGGAGTGAGTGCTGCGGATCGCCGACAGGCGACGGAATGACGCAAGCTATGTCGTACGCTCGGCCATCTCGACGGTCATGACGCACCTCGCCGCCCGCGGCCGTCGCGCGGCACTTCCTCGAGTCGAACATAGCCGGGCCCTGCGTAAGCCCCGGTCCGGCACACGGAATTCGTGCCATTTCCGCCACCGGAATCGTCAGACAAGCATTGGGCCGTCATCCGTAGCTCGCAGTCATAGTGGCATAGACGTGCAGGACCAGCAATGGACTATCTGACACACCTGCTTTATGTGAGCCGCGCGACCACACCGATTTGGGCCGACGAGTTGAATGCGCTCGCTGCGGGATGCGCCGCACGTAACCGTTCCGGATCGGTGACCGGCATCTTGCTCTACGGCAGCGGCACATTCCTGCAGCTGCTTGAAGGCCGTGCTGCGCCGCTCGATGGGCTTTGGAAACGAATTCTCGGCGATCCGCGCCACACGGATATTCAGGTGCTGTTGAGAGCGCCCGCGCACGAACGCTTCTTTCCGCGCTGGTACATGGGCGCGCTCAACCTCGATCTCGCGTGCACTCAAGTCGATCGCGACCGGCTTGCTGATGCGCTGCGTGATGGACCCGGTCGCCCTCCCAGCAGCGAACGCGTCCTCGCCGTACTACGGGACTTTCGTCGACAGCTCCCCGCGCCGGATGTTGCGGTCGGCATCTGATGTGCCGCTGGAACACCACAGCGCCGCTACGGCCCTGGGATAGGGAATTCAGGCCGGGCCGCTGATCGCGAGCTGCGGGGCTCAGCACCTCGACCACCAACAGCGGCGGTAGTTCACGCCACGACAGGCTGGCGGACTCCTGTGCCGCGTACACCGCGAGATCAGGCTCGAGCCACGTTGTCTCACTGACGTGCACACCACCCGGCGCAAGCACCGTCCAGCCAGTGTGGGCGCGACACCACATGACGGTGAGAACAGTCAGGCGAACGGCGATCCGCTGATGCCCCGTCGACGGCAGCGGCGTCACGAGCAACTCGCCGTGCAGGATCTCGTAGCGGTTCCCGTCGTCGGGGATGGCTTCGAGATCGACCACGGTCCACACCGTGCGATCAGGGCTTGGGCGTTGATAAGGTCGCGTATCCGGCACGGCCATACGGCCAGCTCGGTGAGGGGGAGCGCGCCAGCGGCGAACATCCGCCGAGGATAGCACCCCTCACCGCCGCAGAACGCCCCACGAGAACTCCCGCGTCCCCATCACACCAGCGGCGGTAATCCAGAGCAGCGCAGACGGCTCGAGTACCCGTGCTCGCGCCAGCGGACCGAGGCGAACGGGCTCGAAGCCGATGTCGCGCGCGAGGCTCGCGACCACATCACAGGCGGCGCTATCGTCACCGCAGTGCCAGAGCACCGAGCGGCCGTTGGCGAATAGGGGGTTGCCCATGACTTCCATGCCGATGCTGTTGAACGCCTTCACCACGCGCGCGCTCGGCGCCCAGCGCGCCACCTGTTCTGCTCCACTGTCGGTGGTGCCGTGCGTCAGTACCATGCCAGGGCCGATCGGATTTGTGGCATCGATCAGCACCTTTCCGGACAGATCGCCCGCCGCCTGCAGCGCATCCTGCGCACCACTCCAGCTGGTCGTCAGCACAACCACCTCGCTGCGCGCGGTCGCGTTGGCGATCGTATCGATCTGTTCCCGCCGCGCCTCGTGTTTCGGATCATCCGGATTGCGGGCGCCGTAAATGACCGCATGGCCAGCCTCGCCGAAGCGCCGACCCAGAGTGGTGCCGACCTTTCCGGCGCCAATGATGGCGATATGCATTGAGAAGGAAGCCTCAGTAAAGGATGGTGGGCGACGTGATGCCCACGTTACGTGACGGCACTGGTGCGCGGGTAGATCCAGCGTGCGAGCAGCGCGTCAGACGTGGGCTGTGGGGCACCGCTGCCGCTCGTTCCGTGCGCGGCTGAGCGGTGCTCATGCGACCGGTGGCTCAAGCAAGCCGATGCGATTGCCTTCCGAATCGAGGATGATCGCTGCGGTATCAATGTCCTGACACGACTAGAACCAGTGCAGTGCGTGGGGGCTCATCGACTCCTCAGCGACCAAGTGTTTCGATGACAAGACGCGCGGCCGCAGCACCGGAGTACTGCTGCTGTCCTGTGATCAGCCGCCCGTCACGCACGGCAAACTCACGGAAGCGTTGGTCGATCACGAAGTTGGTGCCGTCGATTTTGCGGGCCTCGTCTTCGATCCAGAAGGGCTGGATGCGCGTCCCTACAAAACTGTCGGCAAACTGTTCTTCACTATTGGCGAACCCCGTCCACGTTTTCCCCGTAACCAGCAGCTCGCCGCTACCAAGTCGCGTCTCGAGCAGCAGGCAGGTGCCATGGCACACGAGGGCGGTGGCCTTGCCGGCCTCATAGAACTGAGCCACGAACGCCTGCAGCGCGGCATTACCGCGGAAGCTCACCATGGGCGACTGCCCACCGGTGACGAAGAGGGCGTCGTAGTTCGCCACGTCGACGTCGGCGATCGACTTCGTGTCGGCGAGCAGCGCCGCGTGCGTCGGCGAGGTCTTGAATCCGAGCGAGAGGATATCGTGCGCGGAATAGCCACTGGCGTCTTCGGGGTCGGAATAGCTGTCTGCGATGAGTGGGCCGCCATCGGGGCTGCGGATCTCGACGTCGTAGCCGGCTTCGACAAACGCCCAATACGGGTGCGTGAGCTCTGCCCACCAGAAGCCGATCGGCCAGCCGGTTGTGGGTGACACGGCGGGATTCGCCGCCAGCAGCAGGATGCGCTTGGGGCGCGCAGGGTTCGTCGTATTCACATTGGCGGCCATACCGGACTCCCTCTGGTGAACCGTTGGGGCGGGGCAGGCGGCCCCGGGAACGGCGTTCACGCTAGAGGAACACAGTGTCCTCCGATAGTATGCACCTTTCAGGGTGATACTTACCGTTTGGAGAGTGTATGCCGGAATTCACGCTCGACGGACATGTCTTCCAGAGCCCGGTGGAGCTCGCGCTGCACGTGATTGGCGGGAAGTGGAAGATGCCGATTCTGTGGCGGCTGAATCAGCGCGTCTGGCGGTACAACGAGCTGCACCGCGACCTCAAGCGCGTCTCGCACAAGATGCTCACGCAGCAGCTGCGCGAGCTGGAGGCGGCGGGGCTGCTGACACGCACCGTGCATCCGGTCGTACCGCCGCACGTGGACTACGCGATCACGACGTTGGGCAAGACTTCCCTGCCGGCGATCGAGGCGCTGCGGGATTGGGGGATGAACTACCGGCGGACGCGCGAGCGGGCGTGACGAAAGCAGGGCCTCCAACAACCTCACCCCCACAACATCGCCACCGGCGGCTGCATCACTCCGTCAACGCAAACCAGCGCGTGGTCGCGATCGAGCTTCTGCAACAGCGGTCCATCGAGATCGACGTACCCGCACCGCTGTCCCACCAGAAACGCCGGCGCCATTCCCAAACTCGTACCGCACATGTTGCCGACCATCAGTTGCACGCCGAGTGATCGTGCCAGATCACTCATCGCCAGCGCTTCGGTGAGGCCGCCGCATTTGTCGAGCTTGATGTTGATGTACTGATAGCGGCCCGCGATTTCGGCGAGCGATGTCCGGTCGGTGACTGATTCATCGGCCGCGAGCGGCAGTGGCGACACGAGTCCGTCGAGTTGCGCGTCTTCGTGGCGCTTGACCGGCTGCTCCACCATCTCAACGCCAAGTGCGACGAGTTGGGGCAGTACACGCTCGAGCAGTTCGCGCGACCACGCCTGATTTGCATCGACGGCAATGCGTGCCTGCGGATGCTCTTCGCGCACCCATCGCACAACATCCACGTGACGTTCACCGTCGCACTTGAGTTTGAGCAGCGGATACTGTCGCGCGTCGCGCGCTTTGCGACGTGTGTCGTCTTCGCTGCCCAGTCCGAGAGTGTACACAGTCGTGAGCTCATGCATCGACGACAGGCCGGCGCTCTTCCACGCCGGTACCCCCATCTGCTTGGCGCGCAGATCCCACAGGGCGCAGTCGAGCGCGTTCCGTGCACCGCCCGGTGGCAGCAGCGATTGCAGCTTCGCCAACAGATCGGCATCGACCGCTTCGCTGTGCATCGCGCCGCGGAGCGTCGGCATGACTGCGTCGATTTGCGCCGCAAGTCTCACCGGCGTTTCACCATCGTAGTCAACGCCCGCGGCTTCCGCGCGACCGACGTTACCCGTGCTATCGGTGAGCGTCGCAACAATCACCGGCAGCGCCGAGATCGTGCCGCGTGCGATCTCGAACGGTTCGATCAACTCCCATCGTTCGATCTCAACCTTGCATGTAATCATGATTCGGTCACGGTGTAATCATGACGCGAGCAGCGACTGCGCGATCGCATCGACACCGCCGCGCATCGGATCGCACACCGGCACACCCAGCTCGCGCGATACACGTTCCGCGTATTCGCTCCACTCGGCATCCGACAGCGTCGACGAGTTGATGCTCACCCCGACACACCGGATCGCGCGATTCGTAATGCGTCCGGCAACGACATACTGCGTGATCGCATCACTCAATTCCGGCAACGGAAAATCCGGAAAGTACTCGATCGTTGTGCGCGATGGATCATGACAGAGCACGAACGCATCCGGCTGCGAACCGTGCAGCAGCCCCAGCGTCACGCCCGCGTACGCCGGATGAAACAACGAGCCCTGCCCTTCAATCACATCCCAGTGATCAGGTGCGTTGTCGGGCGACAACGTCTCGGCCGCACCGGAAATGAAGTCAGCGACGACTGCGTCGATCGCGATTCCTTCGCCTGCAATCATCACACCGGTCTGACCGGTCGCACGAAATGTGGCGTTCGCGCCGCGCGCCTTGAGCGCATCGGTCAGCGCCAGTGCGGTGTACTTCTTTCCCAGTGCGCAGTCGGTGCCAACCGTCGCCACACGCATGCCGGTACGCTTGCGCCCCGTGCCTGCCGGGAAAACCATGTCGCTATGACGCACGTCATGCAGATGCACGCCCCGCTCCTCGGCGGCACGCACCAACGACGGAAACGATGTCAGTCGTGTGTGCATGCCACTCACCAAATCGAGTCCGCTCGCAATCGCGTCTTCCAGATCGGGCAACCACGCGTCCGGCAACTTGCCACCGACCGACGCGATGCCGATGACCAGACTTCCAGCTCCTGCTGCCGCGGCGTCCGATGGCGACATGCGCGGTACACTAACACTCACCTTCGCCGTCGGCAAACTCCACTCACCGATCACATCACTCCGGCACCAGTCGCGCAAACCACACGCCGTCTTTGCGTCGGTCGGATGGTGCGCGTCGCCCAGGTACAACAGGTATGGCTTTCTGAGTTGATGCATGAAGCAAAGTATGATGTGATCGGTGAGATAGGTCAGTGCGCGCTGACTACTGCAACGCTTTCGCGCCGAGCGTGAAGCGCGAAATCCATTCGTACTCGCGCTTCATGCGATCCATCTGGTGATAGTACTCCTGAAAGCCATGTCCTTCGCGCGGGTAAAACACCAGCTCCGTCGTCTTGCCGCGATTCTTGAGCGCTCGGTAGTACTCCATCGGCTGACCGATCGGCACCCGTTCATCGTTGCTGCCGTGCAAAATGAGCAACGGCGTCGTGACCTTGTCGCTGTAGCTGATTCCCGACCGCTCCATCAGAAACTTGGTGGACGGATTCACGAGCGAACCATCGTACTGCGGTTGGCCGTTGAAAAACGTATCGATGTATCCCGGAATATCCGTCGTACCGGCCATCGACAGCAGATCCGGAATGCCGGCACCCATCATCGCTGCCTTGAAGCGACCAGTTTGCGACACCACCCACGCGGTCATGTAGCCGCCATAACTCCAACCTTCAAAGGCCATGCGCGTCGAATCAACCATCCCTTTCGCGATCAACGCATCAACGCCCGTCATGATATCGCGATAGTCACCGCCACCCCAATCGGGGATGTTGCCGCGCATCCACTTCTCACCGTACCCCGTCGAGCCGCGCGGATTCGGATACAACACTGCCCATCCCTGACTCGCCCACGATTGTCCCGGGCTGGTACCACCCTTGAAGCCGTTCGTGTGTGCGCCCGTCGGTCCACCGTGCGCCGACACCAGCAGCGGCACCTTCTGACCCGCCGTGTATCCCACAGGTTTGAGCAACACGCCTTCAACAGGCTGTCCATCTTTGCTCTTCCACGTCACGATCTCCGCTTCAGCAATCGCGACATCGCTCAACCATGGGTTGGTGTTCGTGATGCGCCTGGGCGTCGGCGACGACGCATCCCGCACATACACCTCCGCCGGCCAACCCGGCGTATCAAACACGAACGCCATCTTCGAGCCGTCTTTGCTCGCAGACACACCGCCGACAACCACATCCTTCGTCACCTTCGTGTAGGACTTGGTCGCGATGTTGTAGTCGTAGAGACTCTGCCACACGCGATCGCTCGCACTGAACCACAAGTGCTTGCCATCGGCAGACCAACGCGGCGCACCGGCACTGACATCGAATGCAGGCTGCGCGTGATCGGTCACGGCGCGCGTGGCGAGATCGAACGTCACGAGGTGTGCGTTCCGAATCGTGCGCGGCATAATGCCGTCCTTGTACGCCTTCCACTCGTGTCCGTTGGTCGTGTAGGCGAGCGTCTTGCCATCGGGAGAAAACTGCGGCGCGCTCTCCACATCGTGCGTCGTGCTGATCGCGTCGACCTGCTTCGTCGCGACATCAACGATGTACCCATCGCGTCGTTCATCGCGTATGAGCGTCGTCGGCGATGCATCGAATGCCAGCTTCTTTCCATCGGGAGACCACGACGCACCGCGTACTGTGAACGTCCCGTTCGTGACTTTCACCGCCTTCTTCGAATCGACGTCGATCACCCAGAGACCATTGAGGCGCAAATCGCCCTCATACACTTTCGGATCGTCGCGACGACGCAACTTCGCCTCGGCATCGCGCGACATTGAATCGGTGGTGATGTATGCGATTTGTTTGCCGTCCGGTGACCAACTGTACGCAACGATCCCATCGCGCGCATTCGTGAGCTGCGTCCCCTCACCACCATCGGCATTCAACAGCCAGATCTGCGGACGCGGTCCGTCCTCACCCGTCGCGGTACCGCGCGCGCTGACAAACGAAATGGTCGCACCGTCCGGCGACCACTGCGGCTGCGACTCACCACGCTCACTCGACGTCAACTGGCGCGCGTTGCCACCCGCAAATGGCACGATCCAGACATGCGAACGACGTTCGTGTCGATCGCCGAGTGCCGTGTCGCCTTTGGCAGCGTCACCTTTCGCGTTTGGATGCTCCCACGCGGAGATGGTGTAGAGCACGCGTGAGCCATTCGGCGCGATCGCAGCCCCACCGACGCCGCGCACGCGCATCAGATCGTCCGCGATCATCGGGCGTTTGCTTTGTGCGCCAAGCAGCGCCGGTGTGAGAATGAGCGCGGTGCACGCGTGGCGCGCCACCGATCGAATGAATGGATTGGGCGGACGGTCGGACATGGAGCATCTCCTGAATGAGGGCGGGTCGAATATGCCGCCCGCGCGCCTGCCCAACCAGACGGCACACCTCGCCGACCGCAAAGGCACTGTCCCACGGAGACGCCTTACGCGTTCCGCGTAACCCAGCCGTACATTGTCGGGCCATGATCGTTTCGTACCTCAACACGCCGACATGACGTCTCTTTTCGGATGGTGGCGCGCCGGTGACGCTCGCGCCCGACGCGCACTCATTGCTGCCGCCGCCGGGTGGATGCTCGACTCCTTCGACGTCATGCTCTACGCGCTGTTGCTGCCGTCGATCATCAAGGAGTTCGGCCTCACCAAAGGTCAGGCCGGAATTGTCGGCTCGGTCACGCTGCTCGCCGCCGCCGGTGGCGGTATAGCCTTCGGCTTCATCTCCGATCGCTTTGGCCGCACGCGCGCGCTCATGGGCAGCGTGCTGATCTACTCCATCGCCACGGCACTCTGCGGCCTCTCGCAAAACCTCACGCAGCTATTTGTCTTTCGCACCATACTCGGTATCGGTATGGGCGGCGAGTGGGCCAGCGGTGCGGCACTCGTCAGCGAAACCTGGCCTGACGAGCATCGCGGCAAAGCACTCGGCTTCATGCAGAGCGCATGGGCAATCGGCTACGGACTCGCAGCGATTGTCGTCGCGATCGTGCTCCCGGCGTTTGGCTGGCGCGCCGTGTTTTTCGTTGGCGTCCTACCGGCGTTTCTCGTCTTGTGGGTCCGCTTTGGCGTGCAGGAATCCGAGCTGTGGCTTGCATCAAGACGGGCAGTGGCTGCGGCACCAACCGCCAAGCGCGCGAGTCTCGCCGATGCGTTTGCCGGTCCATTGGGACGCACCACGATTGCCGTGACGGCAATGAATGCGTGTACGCTCTTCGGTTGGTGGGGATTCAACACGTGGATTCCGTCGTACCTGTCACTACCGACCACACAGGGCGGTATCGGATTCACGGCAGCGATCATGTCCGGACTCGTTGTGGCGATGCAGGTCGGCATGTGGCTCGGGTACGTCACTTTCGGCTTCGTCAGCGACGCCGTCGGACGCAAGCGGACCTACATCAGCTACCTGCTGGTCGCGAGCGTACTGTTGCCCATCTACGGCGTCACGCACTCCGGGTGGGTGCTACTCGTACTTGGCCCACTCGTCGCATTCTTTGGCACCGGCTACTACAGCGGCTTCGGGGCACTGACGGCGGAGCTGTACCCCACAGCCATCCGCGGCGCAGCACAGGGATTCACATATAACCTCGGCCGCGTCGCGAGCGCCGCCGCGCCATTTACGATCGGTACACTCGCTGCGTCGCGCGGCTTCTCCGCAGGCTTTGCCGTAGCCGGCGCGGCCTTCCTGCTCGCCGCAATCGCATGGACGTGGATCCCGGAGACCAAAGGCAGGCGACTCAGTTAGATCGCGACCGCGGCCAGCCGCGAACTGCAACTGCAGTACACGGAGAACAGCAGGAGAAGAAACTGGAAAACAGCAGGAGAAAAGCAAACAACTTTTTGTGTTGTTGCAGTCTCCTGCTGTTCTCGCTGTTGCAGTTCTCGTGCACTTCTCCGTGTGCTGCAATTCGCTTTTCGGGCGGCCGTTCCTACGCGGCGATCTCCGTCCGAAGCCCAGGCGCCGCCGTCACACTTTTCGAATCGGCCTACCCTGTGGGCACTCGTCGCGAGCCGATCGCAAGAATTGCTGACGCGACGATGAGCGTGCCCATCGCAATCGACAACGTCGTCGCGTGAGCAATACCACCGATGACCGGCGGACCAACCATGAAGCCCAGATACCCGATCGACGACACCGATGCGATCGCGGCCGCACGACTCACGCCGGAAACTCGTGTTGCCGCGTTGTAGAGTATCGGGACGATCGTTGCGAGCCCGACACCGACAGCCGCAAAGCCGGCGATCGCAACCCAAGGGCGCGCGATGAGCAGCACAACCGCCATCGCCGTCGCGGCGATTATCGGGCCGAGCAACAGCATCGTGCGTTCAGAGAGACGTGCGCGCACTGCATCACCCGCAAAGCGCGTGACGGCAGTCGCGCCCGCAAACGCGATGTAGGCGAGCGCTGCGCGATCCTGTGGTGTGCCCAACTCCTGCTGCACGTACAGCACACTCCAGTTGTACATGACGCCTTCGGCGAGCATGCCGCAGCAGATCAACAGACCGATCAGTAACAGCGCGCCACTCGGCCACGCGAAGTGCACCTCGTCACCACCGCTACTGCGCTTGGGATGCGAGTCGAGCATGCCGCGCGACGTGAGCGTGATGCACACGGCAGCAAACGCACCGACGCCGATCAACTGCATCCAGTCGGGAACCGCCGCGCGCAGCATCAACGCCGCCGACGTCGCGCCGAACATCGCACCGAGACTGAACATGCCGTGAAAGCCGCTCATTACGGCGCGTCCGCTCAACGTCTCGAGCGTCGTCCCTTCCGAATTGATGGCGACATCAAACACGCTTTCGCCCGCGCCAAACACCAGCATCGCGATCAGCAATGCCCAGTAGCCCGGCATGACCAGCGAGGCGCCGAGTGCCGCGGTGAAGGCCAAGCCGGCCAGCACGGACGCGCGTCGTGCGCCCAGCTGCCCGACCACACGTCCGGCAAACACCAGTGTGAGCAGCGAACCGACGCTCGTCGAAAGGAGCGCGGCCGCGAGGAGTCGTTCATCGAGATCGTAGTGCGACTTGATGGAAGGGACATGTACGCCCCACGTGCCGGCGACGAACCCGAGCAACAGGAACTGTCCGCGTGTAGCCCAGCGAGCGCGGGAGAGCCGGGCCCGCGAAACGGTCGCACCGTAGTCCGTCACCGCGGGCGCTTCGCTTGCTTTGTCTATGACTTCGGTTATGGCCTGTGACAGATGAGCCTCTAAAGCGACTCCCGCAGCGCCTGCGCGAACCGTGGCGCGTCGGCCGTCTTCAGTCCGCAGACACCAACGCGGAGCCCTTCAGGCATCGGCACCACGAACACGCCATGGGCCTGCAGTCGTTCGCAGACGAGCGCCGGCTCGGGCATCTCGAGCGTGACGAAGAACCCGCCCTGCCATGGCGCGCCCGGCAGCCCTTCCGCCTTGAGCGCGACATCGAGTGCATCGGCGCGTGCTGCAAGCACGACGTTCCAGTGGGCGTGTTCCACCGCGAGTGCTGCTTGTGCTGCGGGGTCTTTCTGCATGCGCAGCAACACGCTCATCGGCGCTTTCGCGCAATTCGAGAACGTGCCGCGACAACTCGTGGCGAGGGCAGCACCGAGTGTGTGGTCGCCACACCACGGAAAGACCAGCGCGCGGGCGCGTGCGCCGTACAGTGTGAACGCCTTGCTCAGACTCAGGCTCGCGCCGACGAGCACCGTGCCTTCTTCTCCAAAGGTGCGATAGTCGTTGAGCGCGTCGCGCACCGCGTCGGGTTCGCGCGTGTAGTCGAGATAGGCGAAGTCGAGGAGCAGCGTCACCGGGCCATGCGCCGCGAGCTCCTGCAACAGCTGCAACAGCAGACGACGGTTCTCCGTGCTGAGACTACGCCCGGTCGGGTTGTGGCATGGGTCGTTCAACCACAGCAGCAGGCGTCCCTGCGAACGGAGAATCGCTTCACCCTTGGCGCGCCAGGCGGCGATGTCGAGGCGTCCACGGGCCTTGGGGTACGGCACCGTCTCCAGCGAAACACGATTCTCGACGGCGAGCGTGGAGTATGGTCCCCAATACGGGGCCGCAGTGAGCAGTTTCTGCCCGGGTTCGAGGAAATTGCGAATGCTCACCGCCAGCGCACCGGTGCCGCCTGGCGTCGCCACGCCAACACCGTATCGCGACAGCTCCGGCCAGTGCCGTCTGGTCAGCGCCAACAGATACGCCGGGTCGCCCATGATCGGCGCGTACGGTGCGACCTCTGGCGCCGTCAGCTCGCGATAGACCGCCATGACCGAATCGAGCACAACGAGTTTGCCGCTGTCATCGAGTAGCGCACCCACGGTCGCGTTGATGACGGAGTCACCCGACGCCGCCCGCGCCTGCGCTGCGGCATTGAGCGTGAAAATGAGATCGGCGCCGTCGAAGTGGCGTCGTGGCGGAACGAGCTGAGACAGCATGGGAGTCCGGTAGTCAGGCGGAGAGCGCGAGTGATAGCGCAATCAAACTCTCGTCCATGGCGCGCGTAATCGGCGGCGGCGCTGCCCTGCACACGAAGGCACCAGCCGCGATTGCGTCTGGTGCCCTGGTCATCGAATACGCTCTGGTCTCACTTCGAGCGCTGCGTCGATCGTGTCCGCCATGTTGGCGGGCTGCACTTCAAGCAGCGCCCCGCGCTGGGTATTCGCGCTACACGACGTATCAAACGTTGACGGAATTGCGACGACGGCGCGCCGCACCCGCGACGACAACGAGCGCCGATATGAGCATCAGAAAGGCGGTGGGTTCCGGCACAACCGATGTGTTAAACGTCGCGTCGTCAGAATAGGCGAGGAGTTCCTGCACACCACCAAACTTTGCGTTCGGGTCGAAGCTTTCGGTCTGCGACACGACGAACCAACCGAAAGGATTGGCGATGGGCGCGCCCGTGGCCGAAGCCGGGTTGTTGATGTTGTACCAGATCGCACTCTGCGCGGCCTGCGCGGCTGCGTTGCCCGTTCCCTGCGCATCGATGAGCGTGGCGTACTGTGCGTTCCGTTGATAAACGTCCTGCGCGTTGACCACACCTCTCGCTCCGAGGCGCGTATACGACATGTCCTGCGCATTCGGCCAGAGCGGGGTCAACCACGCGCTGTACGTTGTCGGCAGCGGGATACTGTTGTTGTTGTCGCTGCAGAAGAAGCGGTCGATCGTGAATACGAGCGGTGGCCCGGCCGGATCCGCCGTCCCTGATGAGACAAAACCTGACAGGTTCCCGACGGTGATGAGATAGGCAGCCGACAGGACGGTCACCTGCGCTTTGAACGGCGCTTGCGCAGGAGCGAGGGTGGGAATCGCTGCGGTCGCGACGGTCGCGATCAACGCGGTGTTTCGGAGCAGGCGGGCGATCATTTCGAGCTCGTGCGTGGGGGACATCGCGCAACGCGCAACCCAAAGCCACTGATGGGATGGGCGAAAAACTGTGATCTAGCTAACGGCAATAAATGTTCCGCCCGTCACAATGTGACTGCTGAGTGCGTCGCCCCGTGACGAGCCGCTTGTTGACGATGCATTTACGATGTAGGTCTACATGCTCATCGGGTGACTTAACGCGCCAAACGCGACAGAAAAGTGCAGCTCGCCGACTGCATCACCGTAGAACGGACTCCACGATATGGGACGAACTTTTCTCGCAGCATCGTTCGTGTCGCTGCTACTTGGCGCACCTGTGGCCGTTCCCCATCGTGTAGCGACCGTCGCCGAGTTGCGCGGAGCGGTGTTTCTGGACGCCAACGGCAATGGACGAATGGACGGTGGCGAGCACGGGCTCGCTGGTGTCGCTGTTTCGGATCAGGCGAACGTGGCCGTAACGGACAAGGACGGCCACTACGCGCTGCGATCGGATCCAGCGACCTCAACCGGTGTCGTCTTTGTCAGCGTGCCGGATGGATATCGCGCAACGGACTCGTTCTTCCACCCCGTCGCCACGTCGAACACACCGGCAAACCCAACGTCCGCCGCGGCGCAGATCGACTTCGCGCTTTCGCGAGCGCCACTCGCGCGCAGCTTCACGTTCGTACACGCGTCCGACACGCATATCAGTGCGACGTCTGTTGCGCGCACGGCACGTCTGCGTGCGCTCGTCGACTCCATCAGGCCCGCGTTCGTTCTGATCACCGGCGATCTTGTGCGCGACGCGCTCCGTGTGAGGGAGGCTGAGGCGACCGGTTACTACGATCTCTTTCAATCCGAAGCGGCGAAGTTCAAACGCGAGTTGTGGACCGTGCCCGGCAATCACGAAAACTTTGGTATCGAGCGCGACAAGTCAGGCGTAAGCACGTCGAACCCATTGTACGCGCGCGCCATGTACCGCAAGTATCGCGGCCCCGACTACTACTCGTTCACGCGCGGCGGTGTGCACTTCGTTGCACTGAACACCGTCGACATCGACGACACACGCTACTACGGACATGTGGACAGCCTGCAGCTCGAGTGGCTGGCGCGCGATCTCGCGCTGCTGTCACCGACGACTCCAGTGGTCACGTTCAATCACATCCCGTTTTTTTCGTCGGCCGAAACGATCAACGGGTACACGGACGCGCCTCCAGCGCCATCGATCATCACGGTCGCTGGCAAAACGGCGTTTCGCCACACTGTGAGTAACGCGCGGGAGGTCCTCGCCCGCATCGCGGGTACGTCCAATTCACGTCCCTATCCGCTCGCGCTCGCGGGGCACGTACACATCCGAGAGACGATTCGGCTGATCGGACTCGCAACGCGTTTCGATCAGGTCTCAGCCGTGATCGCACCGACGGCCGGACCCGGCACGGTCTTCACGTCGGGAATAAGCGTCTACCGGGTCACGTCTCAGACGATAAGTGAGGGTACGTTCGTGCCACTAGGCTTGGACGCGCCTCCGCCCAAGCGCTGACGGTGGGTCTATTGTTTCGCGCGCGTCACCGGCCGCAACTCCGAAATCGCCGCGCCATCTTTACGCGGATCGGACGCGCCGGAATTGATGCCGCTCCTGAAGTCGCGCCGCACTGCTTGCCCCGATCCCATGCGTGTCGACGAAAAATCGCCGCGCATAACGATCTCATGACCGCGCGCCTTGAGCTCCGCGCGAATCGCTTCCGGGATGCGCGACTCGAAATTCACATCGCACCCGTCGAACGTCTCTTTCGAAAAGCGCGGCGCGTCGAGAGCGCCTTGTACGTTCATTCCGAAATCGACGATGTTCGACACGAACTGTGCATGCGCCTGCGCCTGATTCCACCCGCCCATGATGCCGAAGGCGATTCGCACGTCACCCTTTTCCATGAACGCGGGAATGATCGTGTGCAACGGACGCTTCCGACCCGCAAGCAGGTTCGGGCTGTTCTGGTCGAGTGAGAAACCACCGCCGCGATTGTGCAGTGCGAAACCCGCACCGCCAACCGCCAATCCAGAGCCGAATCCAACCGTCGAGTAGTTGCTCTGAATAAGGGAGATCATGTTCCCTTCCTTATCGGCCACACTCAGATATGTCGTGCCGTTGTCGGTGACACTTGGTGTACCGGCGGGGACGGTGCACGCCGCTTTCGCTTCGTTGATCAGTTTTGCGCGCTCGATCGCGTACGGCTTGGAACGCATCGCTTCAACCGGGATTTTTGCAAAGCGCGGATCGGCGTCGTACCGCTGCATGTCGGCGTATGCGAGCTTCTTCGCCTCGATCATCAGGTGCAGCGACTTCGCGGTGTTGTGTCCGGCCGCGGCGAGCGGAAACGTCTCCATGATATTGAGCATTTCGAGCGCGGCGATCCCCTGACCATTCGGCGGCAACTCGTGGACAGTCCATCCGCGATACGTCGTCGAGATCGGGTCCACCCACTCGCTATCGAATTCAGCGAGATCCGCTGCGGTCATCGTGCCGCCGTGACTCTTTGACGTGGCGATGATTTTTTGTGCGACCGCACCGCGATAGAAGGCGGCTTTTCCACCGGTCGCGATCTGCCTGTACGTCCAGGCGAGATCAGGATTCTTGAACAGCTCACCCGCGTCAGGCACCCGACCGTTGATGAGATACGTCCGGGCTGTCGGCGCATCCGCCTCGAGATCCTTCCGGCTGTCCTTCCAGTACACGCTCACCACCTCGCCAACGGGAAAACCCGACTCTGCATAGCCGATGGACGGCGCGAGCACGTCGGCGAACGTCTTCCGGCCGAATTTCGTCAGAAGCTTGTCCCAACCGTTCACTGCCCCAGGCACCGTCACGGCATTGATACCGCGCTGCGGCATGGTCTTGATACCCTTGGCGAGCAAATAGTCAGCAGTCAGGGCCTGCGGGGCCCATCCCGACGCGTTCAAGCCGTAGAGCTTCCCTGTTTTCGCGATGTAGATGATCGCGAAGAGATCGCCCCCTATACCGTCGTTCATCGGCGCGACGAGCCCCATCATCGCGTTGGTCGCAACTGCCGCGTCGATCGCATTGCCCCCCTGCTCGAGAATGCGCGCGCCAACTTGGGACGCGAGTACGCTTTCGCTCGCCACCACACCCAATGGCGACGACACCATCGAGCGCGACTGCGAGCGATCCTGTGCGTCGATCCTGAGCGCCGGGATCAGCAGGCACGACGCCGCAATCAGGGCGCCACGAGACAGAGAGACACGCATCAACCGCTCGATCAACTTCTCCATCGACAGCTCCAGACAAACGGTGAACGGCGGTCCGCGAACGTCTTGCGGCGGACGGCGAGCGTCGACCGGCGACCGCCAGGCAACGAAACGACGACGCTTCGTCAGTCTGGACAATACAGCGCCACCTGCGATTGGTCGAACGGCCGCGCGCCATATCCGGACGTTGCAATGGAACGGTTTGGCGCGCCGATTCGCGCCATGACTCGGCCATATCGCATCTCGGGTGACGGAACTATGTTCGCTCGCGGTTTTGTACTCATGGGAGACTCCTGCCCCCCGATCTCACGCTGCGAGGATGGATGAACGATCCGATGCCAGATGAAAGCACGGTGTCACGTCGGGAGTTCGTGACCGGACTGACGGCGCTTGGTGCTGTGTGGTTAGCTGCCTCAGCGTGCGCGAAGGACGCCCCGAAAGCTGTGGACAGCAGTGCGACTGCGATCATGCCGATGGCGAACGACAGCACGTCGGTCGCGCAGACGCTGACACATTTCAGCGCGGAGCAGGCCGCTGAGGTCGAAGCGATCGCGTCCCGCATCATCCCGACTGACGACACCCCGGGAGCGAAAGAAGCAGGCGCCGTCTACTTCATCGATCACGCGCTGCAGCCGGGAGGAGTCGCCGCCGAGCAAGCGCCACTCTTCGCCGCCGGTCTCGAGTCGCTGTCGAAAGCGGTCGCCAAGCAGCACGGCGCCACCGCGAAATTCTCGACGCTGACCGCAGCGCAGCAGGACGCACTGCTCAAGGGAATCGAAAAGACGCCGTTCTTCGGTGCAATGCGGTTTGCGACGATCGCCGGTTTCCTGGCGCTGCCCAAGTACGGCGGCAACAAGGATTACATCGGGTGGAAGGTGATCGGACAGGAGCACACGTACGAGCAGAAGTCGCCCTTCGGATGGTATGACCAGCCTGAAAATCAGAAAGCGCTGCTCGGGAGGGTGCTCTGATGCGGCAGACGCAGACCAAGGGAAAGACATTCCCCACCGACACCGCGGTCGACTTTGTCATCATCGGCTCAGGGATCGCAGGCGGCAGCGTGGCGCGCGAGCTGACCAGTCGCGGCTTTGATGTTGTCGTGCTTGAACAAGGGCGCGAAGTCCCGCCGGAAGACATGGAGCACGACGAGATCGGCGCGTTCATGTCCAACCGTTGGACCAATCAGCCGGAAACATCGCCGCAAACTTTTCGGAAAACACCCGACGCGAAAGCCGAGAAACGTCATTTTCTGCAATACGCACGTGTCGTGGGTGGTACCACCTTCCACTTCACCGGCAACTTCTGGCGTTTCCGTCCGATCGACTTCAACGAGTTCTCGAAACGCGGTGCGGTTGCCGGTGCCGACGTCGCCGACTGGCCGATCACGTACGAAGAACTCGAGCCGTACTACACGGCGGTTGAAGAAGCGATGGGGGTGTCCGGGGAAGCGAGTAGCGCGCCCGGCGAACCGCCGCGCTCGAAACCGTATCCGCTGCCACCACTCAACGTGACTGGGCCCGGCGTTCTGCTCGAAGTGGGCACCAAGAAACTGGGTTGGAGTTCAAAGGCCGCACCGATGGCCATTCTCTCGCGCCCGTACAAGGGTCGCCAGCCATGCCACAACTGCGGCTTCTGCCTCGCGTTTCCCTGCGAGTGGGGCGCCAAGTCGGGCTCGAACTGGACGATGATCCCCGATGCGTTGAAGTCGGGGCGGTGCGAGCTGCGTTCCAACAGCTACGTCCGAAAGATCGAGACGGACGACAGTGGCCGCGTGACCGGCGTGATCTACTTCGACAAGGACAAGAAGGAGATCGTACAGAAAGCCAAGGCGGTGGTGTTGTCAGCCAATGGCGCCGAGACGCCGCGTCTGTTGCTGATGTCCAAATCCAATCGCTTCCCCGATGGCCTGGCGAATTCGAGTGGCATGGTCGGTAAGCATCTGATGTTCAACGGCAACGTCGTCGCAAACGGACTGTTCGAGCACGAAGTACATGGACACAAAGGCCCGGTTGTCACGCGCATCACTCAGGAGCATTACATCCCCGATCCGTCGCTGGGCTTCTTTGGCGGTGGCGGAATCGACATGCGCTTCGACGTGCCGGCACTGATCCGCACGTTGGGAATGCCGGTTGAAGGCGCGGAGTGGGGCGGCGAATGGAAAGCGCGGATGCGCAACTGGTTCACGCATTCGGCCGCGGCGTACGGGCATACCACATCACTGCCGGTCGCCACGAACTCGGTCAGCCTCGATCCTGATCTCAAAGATGCATGGGGACTGCCGACGCTCCGCACGACGTTCAAAGAGCACGAGCATGACATGCGCCTCTACAAGTTCTTCCAGGAGCGCGCCAAAGAATTGCTCGGCGCGGCCGGGGCACAAAAAGTTTATGCTGACCCGATCCCCGATGACCCTGGGAGCGCCGTCCACCTGCTCGGCACCGCCCGCATGGGGAATGATCCCAAGTCGAGCGTCGTCGACAAGTTTCACCGCGCCCATGACGTGAAGAATCTGTTCATCGTCGACGGCAGTTCATTCGTGACGAGTGGACGCGGTCAGCCGACCATGACGATTCAGACGCTCGCATTTCGTGCGGCCGATCACATCGCACAATTCGCCAAACGGCAGGAGATTTGAGTCATGCAACGACGGGAGTTCGTGTTGGCGACGGCCATGGGTTCGCTGGGCGTCGGAACGGGACAGCTACCGCTTGGTGGTGCGATGCCGAACAGTGAGACGAAGACGGACACCGCAGTCCGGTCGCGCGTGGCAGGTCGCAAGATTTTGATTGCCGGCGGCGGCTACAACACGGCGTTCATTCGCTATATGGCGGAGCTGACGGGAAAGCCACGCCCGAAGTTGTTGTATCTACCGACCGCGTCGGCAGACAGTCCGGCCGGCACGATCGCGTGGTTCAAGAACTGCGCACCGCTCAACGTCGAAGCGTCCGTACAGAACAGCTTCATCGAAAGCCTGTCGCAGAAGCAGAGCTGGGAAGAGGTGCTGCTTTCGGTCGACGGGATAGTCTGTTCGGGTGGAAACACTCTCAATCAGCAGGCCATCTGGAAGGCACAGGGAATTGATCTGGTGCTGCGCAAAGCCTGGGACCAGGGGATCGTACTTGGGGGCGCGAGTGCCGGGTCACTCTGCTGGTTCGAAGAGGGCACCACCGACTCGCGCCCCAAAGAGCTCACCATCGTCAAAGGACTCGGCTTTCTCAAAGGCAGTCATTCACCGCACTATGACGCTGAGGCCGGCCGGCGTCCGTTGTATCAGAAGCTGATCGGATCCGGACAGATGCAGCCGGGGTATGCGTGCGACAACGATGCGGGTTTGTACTTCGAAGGCAACGAGATCAAGCGTATCGTGGCGGCGCGCGCCGGCGCCAAGTGCTACCACGTCACAACCGAGAACGGAAAGGTTGTTGAACATGTTCTCCAGCCGGACATGATATCCTGAGGCACGGGCGGCCAAGTCGCCGCAGGCGGGGTATTAATCCCGGGTTCGCATTCCTGTCGTTTCCTACTGTTTTTCCTCAATAGCATTTCCCTCCGAGAGGACACATTCATGCGTCGCACGTACGGTTCTGCAGTTGCACTCGCCGCGATCGCTCTATTGCCAAGCATTGCGATGGCGCAGATGGATCAGGAATCGTCGCGCAAGGTTGCGGGCGGTGGCATTTCCGTCGCCGGCTGGGCGGGAAAAATCGATGCCAAGGAAGAGAAGGCAGGTCAGGTGCTTGCGAACTCGAAGCTCGCTGTTGAATCGGACATGAAGGACATGAAGGACATGAAGGGCATGAAGGGAAAGAAAGGCAAGAAGGACAAGCAGGACAAGAACAAGCCAATGGTTCTGAGGGTGACGACGGGTCCGGCCGTCACCTACTGGAGCCCGGCCAACAAGGCGACGGGCAATTACACGGTCAAGGCGACGTTCAACGAAGCCGACTACATGGGGCTCAACGACCATCCGCATCCGTATGGCATCGTGATCGGTGGCAACGACATGGGCACCGAGAACCAGAGCTACCTGTATTGCGCGGCCTACGGAAACGGCAACTTCATCGTGCGCGGCATGGGTCCGGCTCCGTTCCAGGTGAACGGTCGCGGCGAAGCGAACGAGGCGGTGCACAAGGCGGCGGGCAAGGGCTCGGCAGTGTCGCAGGAGATCGCGGTGTCGGTGAAGGGAGACAAGGTTGAATGCGCGATCAACGGCACTGTCGTTGGCAGCTACGACAAGGCGTCGCTCGTTACCACGGGCAAGCTCAAGTCGACGGACGGCGTGTACGGCATCCGCTTCGCGCACAACACGGAAGCGACGGTGACGGGTCTGACGATTACCAAGAACTAGACGGGTAACTGCAGGTCCCGCCGCACCGATCGCCCCGGACGCCCACCAAGCTCCGGGGCGATTTGCGTCTGCGACCGTTTCCCATGGCCGCACCCGTACCGCCCGATGGCGCCGTATGCGTTCCAGTTGCAGGCCGGATATTTCGCGGAGTTCTTGTTGGGTGACCGGAGACGGAGTCGCGGAGTCGCGGAGAACGGCAACAATTGAGGGTGAATAAAAAGCTTCTTCTGTTGTAGGTCTCCGCGACTCCGCGCCGCCGCGAGACATTTGTTTGTTAAGGGATCATGCCTGACGCTGATTCACGTACAGACGCGTCGACGTAGCCGGGTCGAGCCTATTGACCACGCGAATCAACCCCTGCCTGAGTGTCGGCGCGCCAAAATTGATCAGGAGGCCAATGGACAGATTCAGCAGCTTGACGTACGTGAGCGTCTGCTTCTTGTGAACCTCTGCGAGCTTCTCAACCGACTTCAGTTCGACGAGCACCTGATCTTCGACGAGCAGATCTGCGCGGGAGCCTTCGTCAAACTGCACGCCGTCATAGACGAACCGGATCGGGTACTGGCGGCGCACACGCAGGCCGCGTTTCTCCAGCGCTTTCGCCAGCAATACCGCATAGACCGATTCCAGTAGGCCTGGTCCGAGATCGATGTGGATCCGGATTGCGCAGTCGATGATCGTGCCGGTGATATCGTCGAGGTTCATGGACCCAAAAAGAAAAGTGTCTCGCAGAGGCGCGCCTCCGCGAGACATCTTTGCTGTTTGCGGTGCGTGTCGCTACACAGACCTACGCGACCAGCATCAAACCCTCGCGATACCCGACTACTGCATCGAAATCGTCGGCTGTCCAGCCGCCTTCCGTTTGGTGTTGAACGCGGCGACGGCGGCCTTCACACTCGCCCACTCGGGCATGGCGGTCGCGGCCATTTTGCGCGCCGCCGCGCATGTCGCGAGTTGAGTAGCGGTGGGTGCGACATCGGCGCCCTGAATCCCCATCGCGGCACCTTGCAGTGCGTTACTCACCGTCTCGAGTGACGGCGAGGTCGCTGCCGCGCCGCCGGGGCCGCGACGACGCCCACCGCGCGCAACCCGCGGCTGTGCAGGAGCGACGGTTTCGATCTTTGTCTTCAGCGCGTCGACGTCCGGACCAGACAACTGCGAAAGCTGTGCAACCATCGCGCGCCCCTCCACGAATGCGCGGTGTGTTGCGACTGCGCCTTCGTACATCTCACGCGTCAACGTTGCGAGCTGCGTCAGCGCGACGGCGGACGTCTTGACGCGCGGATCGAGCTTGAGCGTCAGCGGCTGCGTGTAGGACTTTCCGTCGACCGTCAGCTTGACCGTATATTTGCCCGGCGGAGCCCACGGCGTGTTCATTGCCTGATACGTGCGATGCGGCACCGCACCCGTTGCCTCGTCGTCGCCCTGCGGCAAGAGATCTTCCGGCGAGACGGGATCGTAGCGTAGATCCCAGCTGAAGCGATGCGAGCCGGCTTTCGATGAGATGACCATCATCGGCGCTGGCCAGTAGAGCGGGAGACCGCAAAAGGGTGCATTCGGCGTCTTCTGACACACCTTGTTGTACGCGACCGGATCGACCGCCGGCTCCGGATCGAGCGCCTTCTCATCGCTCGAATACGTCCGCACCACTTTGCCTGCCGCGTCGAGAATTTCGAGGTTGACTGGGCTGCTCGCGTCTGCCGACAGGAAGTAGTTGAGAATTCCACCTGGCGGTGGATTCTCACCTGACGGCATTTCCGGTGGCCACGGCGTCGGATCGTTCGTGCCGAAGCGTACGCGCACGGCCGTTACCGGTTTGACCAGATACGCCGCGTTCGCAGCGTGAGCCGCTGCAACTTCGGCTGCCTGACGAAGCGGTGTCACATCATCGAGAATGTAGAAGCCACGACCATGCGTGCCGGCCACGAGGTCCGCACACATGCAGACACTGTCGTCCTTGACTTGCAGATCGCGCACCGAAATCGCCGGCATATCGTTGCGCAACGACTGCCAGTGATCACCATCGTCGAACGACACCCACACCTGCGTATCCGTCGCGCCGTAGAGCAGTCCCTTCTTGCGCGGGTCTTCGCGAATTGAATTCGCCACTGCGCCCGGCGCGATGCCGGTGTTGATCTCCGTCCACGTCTTGCCCCCATCGCGTGTGCGCAGAAAGTGCGGATTGAGATCGTCGATGCGCAATGTGTTGGCCGCCGCGTATGCCGTCTGCGAATCGAAGTGGCCGGCTTCGATATTGAAGATGCGCGTCCACGGCTTGACGAACGCCGGCGTTACGTTGCTCCACTTCCCCCCACCGTCCATAGTCACCTGAATATTGCCGTCGTCCGTGCCGGCCCAGATGATGCTGATGCTGCGCGGTGACGGCGAGAGCGCGGTAATACTCCCCATCGGCGTCGATGTGACTGTGCTCGCATACTTGCCTGCGGTCTGCGGCACGGCCCACGTCGGTCGCGCAAGATCTGGGCTGATGCGGGTCCACGTATGCGCGCGATCGGTGCTCTTCCACACCACGTTCGATGCGTAGTACATCGTGGTGTTGTCCACCGGCGACCAGTTGAGCGGCATCGTGCGCACGTTGCGATTCATCGCGTTTCCGTCGGGAAACTTGGCACTCGCATCCGGTCCAACCAACGTCGTCTGCGCCGTTTTGCGATTATACAACGACACGCCACTGCGCTGACTGCCGTACACCATGTCCGGATCTTTCGGATCGGACGCAGCGATGCCGTACTCCTGAATGTTGACCGGATGCCAATCGTGGAAGGTGATGCGACCATCCATTGAACGACTGTCCACGCACGCGGAACCGGAATCCTGCTGACCCCCGCAGACGCGATACGGAAAGTTCATATCGGTCGACACGTGATACATCGCCGCTGTCGGTTGGTTGTACCAATTGCTCCACGATACACCGCGATTGCCCGACACCACACCTCCCTGGTCTGCAACGGCCAGGATGATGTCAGGATTCATCGGATTGATCCACGTCTTCTGATAGTCGTCACCACCAGGCGCGCCACGCACGGCCGTCCAGGTGATGCCGCCATCTTCTGAGCGCCAGAATACCGTACTCGAGCTGTAGATGACGTTCTCATTCTTTGGATCGACCACGATCGTTGGCAAATCGCCACCACCGATGCGCGTGAGTGGCCGCGGGTCGGGTGCGTTCGGCTTGATTCCACTCGGTCCGGCCGGATCGTTGAACGCGAGATGCCAATGCTCGCCCGCATCCGTCGACTTGTAGAAGCCCACAGTTCCCGTCGTACTGGGCCGCGCCGCCGCACCGGTCGCCTCTTTCGGCGTGCCGGCAATCATGGCGTACAACAATTTCGGATTGCTTGGCGCGACTGCGATATTCGCCTGAATCACATTCGGCAAACCATCGCTGATCGGCTTCCATGAGTCACCACCGTCCGTCGACTTGAAAATGCCCGTGCTCGTGCCACCAAACGCGAGCCCTTCAATGAAACTTTGCTGCTGTTGCCACATTGTGGCGTACACCGTGTTCGGATTGCTCGGATCGATGCGCACATCGTTGCCGCTGGTGTACCCGTCGGCGTAGAGCACCTTTTGAAACGACTTGCCGCCGTCGAGCGAACGGAAAATTCCGCGTTCCGGATTTGGTCCGTACGGATGACCAAGCACGGCGACAAAAAGACGATCCGGATTCTTCGGATCGACATCGATCATCGCGATCATCTGACTCTCACGAAGTCCGAGATGCGTCCACGTCTTCCCGGCGTCGATCGATTTGTACATGCCGTCGCCGGTGGCAAGATCGGGGCGAATGATCCCGGCACCGCTGCCCACGTAGACGATGTTCGGATTGCTGGGTGCGACCGCGATCGCTCCGATCGATCCCGTGCTTTCCTTGTCGAACAGCGGCTCCCAATTCGAACCGTAGTCGGTGGACTTCCATACGCCACCGTTGTCGAAGCCGATGTAAAAGACGTTCGGTTGCGTTGCGGAACCGGACAACGCGCGCGCACGACCTGCGCGCAATGGTCCGATCTGACGCCAGTGCATCGCCGTCGCCGGATCGATGCCCTGCGCCGCCGACGGCGCGGACAGCGCGCCGATGCAGGTGACTGCGGTAGTGAACTTCAGAAGCGTTCTGCGCACAGGGTGCGTCCTCGGAGGGAGAAGAATCACGAAATCGGTTTCTTGCCAGGCATCGGTGGCACGAAGATCGGCGGCAGCCCGAGCTCCTGCAGCAGCGTGTTGAGATTCTTGATCTCCGTCGCTTCGAGCTGCTGCAAACGCTGCAACTGCACATCGACTTTGCCGCCAAGGTCGTCCAGAATCTCGCCGTGCTGCTTCGTTGGAGCGGCGTCCTGTCCAAGCACCTGCGAGTTGAGCGACAGCATCATGTTGTACAGCTTGATCGGGAAATGCAGCGTGGCCTGATCGTCGTGATTGAACCAGTCCACGAGTTCCGTGCGCACCACGTCGAGATGCTCACGCACCGGCTTCGACGCATCCTTCACGCGCTTCGCGTAGCTCTGCTCCGACGACTGATCGACACGCACATCGATCTGTTTCTGCAGGTCCTCGATACGATCGAACGCGTCGACGATGCCATTGAGCCGACCCTGCACCTTGAGCCCCAGATCAAACGACAGCTGCAGATCCGCGGTGGTCGCGGAAAGCCGAGGGTCCAGCTTCACGGTGAACGACTGCGTCAGCGTGTCCTTCCCCACGATCAGCCGAGCGCGATACGTGCCCGGTACGGCCGTTGGACCGTTGAGCGTACCCATGTCGTTGACGACGGTCTTGATCCGCTTCGCATCGACGTAGCGCAAATTCCACCAGAATCGGTTGCTCCCCGCGCGCGTAGTGACGATCGAATCGGACGCGACATACGCTACCGAATCGACGGCCGCGCGTGGCGGCGCAATCTTGGCCGCCTCGATGCGTTCGGCGGCACTCCACTGTGCGCCGGCGGTTGCGGTCGTGTCGACTCGTTTCGCCGTATCGATGGCCGGCGGCGCCTTGCCCTTGAAGCTCCGCACCACAGTGCCGCGCGGATCGAGGAATTCGAGTGTTACTGCGTCCTTGGGCGGCTCTTTGAACCAGTAGTCGATCAGCACGCCGTCGTACGGATTCTCTCCTGCGCCGCGACCGCCGCCGTGACCGCCGGCAAACCGGTACGCATCGCTCGGCGCGAACAGATGCACGCGCTTGGTCGTAATGGAGTCGTGCATCTGTCGCAACGAAGCAATATCGTCGAGCGCCCAGAACGCACGACCGTGCGTGGCCACCACGAGATCGTTGCCCTGCACGCGCAGGTCGCGCACACTCGCCCGCGGCAGGTTGAGCTGCAGCGTTTCCCACTTTGCGCCGTCATCGAACGACACGTACACACCAATCTCCGTGGCGGCGAACAAGAGACCGCGCCGCACAACATCCTCGCGAATCGATCGCGCGTACGCACCCATCGGAATGCCGGCGTCAATGCGCGTCCACGTCTTTCCGTAGTCGCTCGTCTTGTAGAAGTACGGACGGAAATCGTCGAGCTGGTAGCGTGTCGCGGACATGTAGGCG
>JBKJTE010000234.1:0-6855 GCA_046590495.1 Gemmatimonas sp.
CTGATCGGGGTGTGATCGGCTTTCGCGTCGGCCTGCTGTCCGGCGGCGTAGGTGGCTTCGGCATTGGCTGCTGCGTGTTCAATCGCCTTCGCGACTTGCTTCGCCTCAGCGGTGGGTGACTTCGCTTTTGTCCTTGTCGAATCGCTGGTGCGCGGTGCGTAGTTGTGCACCGCTGTTGTCATTGGCGCATCGAGGCGACCGGCGGCGGATGCGATGACTGGTGTTGTTGGTGCAGCTGAAGGACCATTGCTGTGCCAGCGTGCGAACGCGGTGCTGCCACCGCTGGCGACGAGGCGCAGTTCGGCACCGTTGCGTGCGACGGAGTATTGACGAGAGGCGTCGAGGTCGATGACCAGGCGGACGGTGTCCGTGCGGTACTGCGAGAGGCGCACGTTACGGATTGAGCCGCGTGCGACGCCGTCGTAGGTGGCGTTGCGCAGTGCGAGGCTGGCGCCACCGAGATCGACGACGAGGCGGGTCGGGCCTTCGAGGGCGAAGTGGTTGACGGAGACCGCAGAGTCGATGGTGATCGTGACTTCAGCACCGGTTGCGCCAGGGGCGACGGAGATACTGGAGACGCGACCGCGACCGGGGAATTCGTCGGAGGTGCGTGCGATGCTCAGGTGAGCAGCGGAGTCTGTGCGAACTGCGGCGCTTCCATGCGCAGCGAGTGCGAGTGCTGCGGTCAGCACCGCAGCGGTCGTCGGTCCCATCATGGGTTCCTCAGTTTCGTCGTGTCACTGCTCAGCTGCAGCGTTTCCTGCCGATTGAATCCGAACTCGTCGAGCGTGAACTGCACGGACTTCTGCTTGATGCCGGAGACGCGGAGGCGGCCTAACTGCTGTCCGACGCGAATGCGGTACTGTTGTTTCGAGAAGCTGTCGCGCAGGATTGCCACGGAGTTGTCGCCGTCCGGATCGAACGCGACTGCGGTGAGTCGGAGATCGCTGAGGAGCGGGCGCACATCGCTGGTGCTCATGAGTGACTTGTACGGATCGCGACGACCGGAGCCGTTGTAGTCGAAGACTTCGCGCTGGATGGTGATTTCAGCGGGGAGTCCGGCGCTTTTCCTGGCAACTGCGGCGGGGGCCACGGCGTTGGGCGATGCGGCGTTCGGACTGACGGTGCCGGCGGAGATTGCGGTGACCGTCGATGAGGCGGTGCGCGTCGACTGTTGTGCGGCGAGCGGCGATGCCACGAGGGCGGATGCGACGATGATCGCCTTCAGCTTTCGGAGCGAGGTGCGGGACCCGATCATGAGGACTTCCCCTGTGCGGCAGGTGCCTTCGGCGGCGCGGTGCGTTCGACGTAGGTCTGCAGCATGATTGTTGAGGCGAGCGCGCCCTTTTGCGCAGTCTTGATCGGCGACTGGCCGCGGATGGGCGATCCGCTGATGATCGAGAACGACACCGGTGCAACGATGCGTGGCAGTGAGCCGACGTTGGCGAGGAACGCGCCGAACTGGTGGTAGCCGCCGATGATGGTGACGGTGTAGCGGTAGGTGTCGAAGCGATCGCCGGGAATGACAGCTTCGGGCGTCACGCCTCCGACATCGAGTCCGGCGCGACGCGCGGCGGTGGAGACTTCTTCGAGGAGCGCGGGGACTTCCTGTCCGGTTGGTACGAGCCGCCGCATGACAACGAGTGCCGAGCGATTTTCTGCGGCTTGCGTGCGAAGGGTTTCGATGTTGCCGGCAGCGAATTCCTTTGCGGCTTTCTGATTCGCTGATTCGAGTTGCGCGAATCGTTCGTTGTCAGCGTCGATCTGCAGCGTGCGCGTCGCGTACGGATACATGACGTAGGCAACAGTGAGAGCGATTGCCGCGAAGCCGATCGCCAATTTGATCTGGTCGCGCTGTGTGGTCGGGAGGAGAGCCATGAGATTCTCGAGTTCAGCGAACCGGGACGACGAGTGGCGAGGTCCGAACGACCCCGACCGGCGGCACTTCGTAGGCTGCAGTGAGTTCGAATTGCGTCACGTCCTTGTTGTCGACGACGACGATTTCCGATTTCGTGAGGGCGACTTTTTGTATGAACGGCGAGCTTTCGAGTTGACGCATGAACATTGTGAGCGCCTGGATGTCGACGGTCTGGCCGACGATGCGGAAGCTCAGTTCGGGGTGAACGTTGATCGTGTCTGCTGCGGCTTTTGCAGCTTGGTCCTTAGCGCTCGCGTCGGCCGTCGCTTTTGATGCCGGAGTAGGCGGGGCGGCTGATGCGCGTGTGGTGTCAGCGCCTGGCGGGAGCGGTGCCTTGCTCGTCTGCTCGAGAATTGTCAGCCAGGTGAAGGCTGGCAGCGCGCGACTGACTTCATCGAGGATGTGCGCCCAGTTGTACCGGTTGTCATCGATCGTGCGAATGATCTGCAGCTGACGATGGACGGAGTCGCGTTCGGCGGTGAGTTTGCGTCGTGCGGCGAGGACATTGGCGTAGCGCGTCGAATCACGAACGGCGGTTTCGAGTTTCGTGTCGACTTCGGCAGCCCGTGCCTGCTGCGATGTGAAGAGCACACCGACGGTGGCGACAGAGATCACCACTGCTGCGGCTGCCCCGACGAGCCATGGATCGCGAATGCGCTGACCCATGTTGCCGATCGCACCGGAGACATCGAAGCCATTGGCACCGCGGGCAGACTTTCTGCCGCCGGGGAGGAGATTGATCTGGAGCATCATCGTCTAATTCCTCAGGCGGCGGCGCGGAGAGCGAGACCGACGGGCAGCATCAGCAGCGGTGCGACTTCGTCAGCGGACAGGAATTCCATGGCGCCATCACGCACGCTGATGCGCGCGAGTGGATTTGCCAGTTGCACGGGGATGCGGAGACGCTCGCCGAGCCATTGGAGGAGGCCCGGGACGCGTGAACCACCGCCGCAAGCGTAGACGGCGCGGATCTGGCCGAAGTTGCGGGACGATGTCGCGAGGAATGTGGATGCGCGTTCGATGCCGACGGCGATTTCTTCGCCGCGCATAGTGACGGCACCATCCAGTTCGAGGGTGCGATCGTAGCCGCGCAGCATCTGCTCACCTTCATCGCCGCCGATACCGTGTTCGCGCTGCAGATCTTCACGGAAGCGGCGGGTGCCGACTGTGAGATCGCGCGTCAGAATCGGCACGCCGTCGTCGAGGATGTTGAGGTTGGTGATTTCGTTACCGATGTTGAGCAGTGCGACGGTGCCCTGCATTGCGTCGGGGTGATTCGCTTCGAAAGCGTTGTGAAGTGCGAACGCGTCGACGTCGATGACGGCGGGCGATACGCCAGCTTCTTCGAGCAGGTGGCGGCGGGCCTGCACCAGATCGCGTTTGGCAGCGACGAGGAGCACGCTCATTTCGAGGCCGTCAGCATCCGGATCGAGGATCTGGAAATCGAGTTCGACGGAATCCATATCGAAGGGGACATGCTGTTCGGCTTCCCAGCGCATGAGTTCACGCGCCTGCTGTTCCTTGACGCGTTCAATCGAGATTTTCTTGACGATGACGTCGCGTCCGCCGACTGCGGCGACGATGTGTTTCGTTTTGAAGCCTGCGCCCTGGAGCGTCTGACGGATTGCGTCAGCCACAAGTCCGAGGTCCATGACTTCGCCGTCGACAATTGCAGTTTCGGCCAGCGGAGTAATCACGACTTTCACGAGCTCCGGTTTCCCGGTGCTGTGGTCAATGACGGCTGCTTTGACGAGACCGGAGCCGATATCGAGTCCGATGGTGATCTTCTTGCGGCCGAAGAGCTGCATGGATCCGGGGGTTGTGCGTGGAAATCGTTGTGTCGCAATGCAGCCGTGCGAGAAACCGTCACTGGGACACTTTGACCTGTGCCAATCGGACGATTCACCCTCAACACGACCCGCCTCTCACGAGGTAACGGCGTTGGAGGGGAAGAATCCGGCTTGGCTGCCTACAGCGTGATAGTGTCGGCTCATGGTGCTGGGAACTGTTGCACCGTTACACAGCCGGTTCTTTTCATTTCGCTCCTGCTTCAATCCCGTTCACTCCAGATGCGGAATGGATCCGGATTGGGAGACGAAACCGCGGCAAGGGCACGTCGCACTGCGCACTGGGAGTATCGAACGGTCGAATTGTTTCCTAAGCTCGAAGTGGTGCCATTCGGTGCGTAGATCACCAATGCTCCTTCGACATCGAGCTGCCCTGCGGTGGCATCGACGGAACCGCGCACGACGAGCAGACCGCGGATGGTGAGTGCGCCGCGTACGACGAGATTTCCGTCGACGGCGATCAGTCCTTCATGCTGTGATGCGCCGGCGAGTTGGATAGTTGTCGTGTCGTGCAACAGGAGTGCGCGCCATCGTGGTTCGTTGGGGAGCGGGGCATTTGCGGGAGCCTGGCGGTGTACGGCGCGCGCGACGATGAGCGGCCATGCGACGTTGAATGCAGTGAGGTCGCGGGTGGTATCGACGGTGGTCGCGATTGGTGGTGCCCCCGTGATCGAGACGGTGGAATCGATGTGATGAATGCGGTTGTGCAGGGCAGCGATCGAGGTGGTGTCACGCCAAGGGCCACATTCGTCATTGATCGCGATGACATCGATGCCTGAGATGCGTGTAGTGCCACGGAGGGCCACGGGCGTGAGGGCGACGAGTGCGGCGGTGAGTGGAAGGGGTGGCGGTTCCGCGAAGAGGGCGCGACCGACGCGTCGTTGTGCGCGGGTTGGTGCGCCGTCGCGCTGCGTTGTGGCGGAGACATCGAGCCAGGCGATGAGTGGTGCGGTGCGTGTGACGGTGACGTCTACGGCTTCGCCCGCCGTGGTGCGCAGGCGTGATGTGATACGACTTCCGATGGGTGCGACGGCGAACGATTCCGCGTTCCAGTTGGCGACTGTTTGCGCGATCGATTCGTCGGCGCCCAAGAGCGCGCGTTCGCCGTTGAAGGCCTGGCGGGCCGCGCGTGTTGCGCGCCAGGCGGCGAATTGCGCGGCGCCCGCGAGGGCGGCGACCAAGAGTGTGGCGACGATGACGAGTGGCAGGACGAAGCCTTGTCGACGAACACCTTTTGTAATGCGACGGTGATCGCGTGGCGTCATCCGGAGCATTTCACCGCGCGCCACTGTTCGCGGTGCGGAGTGTGATGTCGACCGTTGCGGAGTCGATGAGTATTGTGCGCGAGGAGCGCGCGGTCGGCGTCAGTCGCACGGGCGCCCGGAGTTCGAGGTGCACCGTTGCTGCAGTGGTGTCGCCTGGGAGGAGCGTCGCTCCGGCGGAGTTTCGGAGCTTGATGACCAGCCCAAGTGCGCGTGCGGCGAGGAGTGGGCCAGCGACGGGTTGCGTGACGCTCCAGCCAGTGGGTGAAAGTTCGCGCCTGCCGAGGAACCAGTCGGGGCCGGATTGATAGAGCGAGTAGTGGATGCGGCGTGTGATGCGGACGGGGGAGCCGACGGCGATGTCGGTGGGGAGTGTGTTGGTGAGTCGGAGGGTGACGGTTTTTGCGGTGGGGTTGGCGCTGCTATCGATGAGTGGCGAGAGTGCGCAGGCGCGTGTAGCGACGGTGGTACCGAGCGTGGATTGATGCGGAAGCGGTGCGAGTATCGAGTCGATTGGCGCGAGGAAGAGCGAGATGCCGTCGCCGGGTTGAGCGGGGGAGATCCAGGAGGTGCGTGCGCCGTCGGTATCGGTAGTAGGCAACAGATCAATCCGGTCGCGGGGACCGCGTCCGGCGCAGGCGATGCCGGTGCCGACGGTTGCGGTGAACTCGATCGAGGTGTCGGTCCAGATGACGACGTCGCGTGCGGCGAGTGGGCGGAGTTCGGCGGCGAGGACGGCGCCGGCGTGTCGGAGTTCGTGCGATGCGGCGAGGGTGTGATCGGTACGTTGGGCGGCGCGTTGGGTAGAGATCAGCAGCGCGATCGCGACGGCGGTGAGGAGCGCCATGATCGGGATGGCGACGAGGAGTTCGAGGAGTGAGGACGCACGTCGGCGGCGTGGGTAGGCGGGCGCGCCGGTGTCGTGGCCGGCGCGGTGATGGGCGCGGTGACGGGCGCCTTCATCCCGGCCCGTCATGGGCAGCTCCGAGCGGTGCTCAGGCTGAGGTGCTGGGTATCGCGGATCGAGAGAGGCGCGGGTGCGAGTGCGGCGTCGACGAATCGAGAGTTGAGCGGTCCGAGTCGGGCGTCGGTGGCGGAGGTCGAGATGCGGGGGGAGAAGAGCGTGTTGGTGAGGGCGGTGCTGTCGCAGGGTTGGGCGAGCGTGTGTTCGGCGCGTGAGGTGGCGATGGACTGAGCGTGCGCGACGAGGATGGCGTCGTCCGCGAGCGAGGCGATGGCGCGGGTGCTGGCGGTGAGCGTGAGGCCCGAGACGGCGAGGAGGACGAGCGCGATGAGGCACTCGACGAGGAGCCGGCCGGGGCGGCTTAGCCGCGAATTGCGCGAATTACGCGAATTGCGCGGTGGTGAGGTTGGGAGCATGGGCGCAGTATGCGTGGGGCTGCGCCGTGCGTCGTCACCAGATCATTGCGAGTCGAGTCATTGTGTTGCCCGGAGGAATAGCGGCCGCGCGATCAGTGGTGAGTGCGGAAAGCTGCTCGGTGATCGGTGCTGAGTACCGACTGCTCGGTCGTCAGAACGCCGCAGTAGTGGTGAGTGGTGAGTGGGGAGTGGGGAGCGGGGAGTGGTGAGTTTGAGATTCGGGTACTGAGTTTCAACTCCGGAGTTTTTGGTTTTGAGTGGTGAGTGGTCGGTACTAGTCAGCAGAGATGCCGAGTAGACCGCTGCTGGAGTGGAGAGGGAGCAAGATTACAAACGCGGCGCCGCCTTCGCGGGCGCGCTGGACCCAGATGGTGCCGCCCAGGTTTTCGATCGTACTGGCGACAATTGCGAGACCGAGACCCGTGCCCTTTCCGGGTTGTTTCGTCGA
>JBKJTE010000075.1:0-6354 GCA_046590495.1 Gemmatimonas sp.
GTTGAGGAGACGCGATGCCGGGCGGGTGGATGTCATCCAAAGTCTCGTAAAGGGAGGTGGGCTGGGGCAGATTATTGTCTGTGCCGATCCAACATCTGTCCAGCAACGAACGCAATCCCGTGACGACATCGTTTTGGCGAGGTCGCCGAGTCCGTGTGGTATTTGGCGCGATGGTCGCGGTGGCGGCATCGCTGCTGAGTGCCTGCGACCGCCGTGCGCCCGCCGGTACTGTGGAGAGTACTGCAGCCGGTACGCCAGTCGTGCCGATCGACAGCGTGCGCGCAGTTGTCACCGCCGTGGGATGGGATTCGACGGCGGGTCCGTTCGTCGTGCTACCCACAGTCGATGGCGGCTTGACCTCGGGTTCGCTGCTGCGATCGGACGCGTCCGAGCAGACGGTGTCGGACACCGGCGGTGTCGGACGACTGCTCGCCGATCGCAAGGTCGATCTCTTTTCGCGCAGTGGACGACTGACGACGGCGCTGCTGACGATCGACGCAGCGCCGCGAGTCGACGCCGGTTGCACCGCATGGCCCGTTGCCCGTCTCGCGACTGATGCGGGAGCGAATATTGCCCCGTGGACCGCCGCGTTCGCTGCGGGCAAGGTCACCGCAATCCCACTCGACTCGATCGAAGGCTTGTCATCTCGCGACTCGGTGCGCCTCGCGATCGATCTCACACGACTCGCGTCGGGTCTGCGCGACGATACCAGTACCACGTTTCGCGGACTGCCTTTTGTTGTGTTGCGCGCGTATCGTGCGCGTGGACTCGACACGTCGTTCGTTGTTGCGACACTCGCACGCCGCGTGAATCAGGAAGCCGATCCGAAGGAAGAACGATTGGTGATCGTTGTCGACGTCACGGGCGACGATTCGAAGCTGTGGACGGTGGCGTGGCATGAACGCGCCTCGGGCAAAGAAGAAGAACTCGTCGTTGCCGAGCCACTGCTCGCTTTCCGCACCAATGGCGCACCCGATGTACGTCTCCTTTTCGGCCGGGACGATGGCATAGCACTCGGCGCCGCCGTGCTTTCTCGTGGCAAGGGTGGTTGGCACGTGCTCTGGGAAAGCGCAGTCGCGGGCTGCAACTGACGTCACGCAGGTTGATTTCCGTAAACTGACGTTACGATTGAACTACGACTGAACCACGAACGATGGCGCGATCAGTCGCGCCGTATCACCACAGGACAACGATGTCACGTGCATTCTTGAGAGACGACGCGGAAGGCGAAATGCCGCGTCGCAACTACGATCTGCCCAAGCGGGACGACCCGGACTACGACCGTGTTGCTGCGCGTGCGATGCTTGAGGCAGCGCGTGTTGGCGAAACGCAGCTCGCCGAACGCGCGACCGGGTACTACTGGGGCGAGCCGGCGCTCAAGCCGTATGTCGAGGCGATTCTCGTTGAGGCAGAAGCAGCCAAGGACGATCGGCTTGAACAGTTGGCGCGACGATTTCTGCGCTAGCGCGGCGTCGTGCGTTGAGCACGTCGTGGCCCTGAATTTGCCGATTGCACATGCTCAACTCTGGAGGTCGTGATGTCGCTTGGTGTGCAATTGGTGTGGCTGTTCACGCTCGCGATTCCGGTCGCGTGCGTAGCGTGGACGGTTACGCACGAAGAACTGTTTCGCGAACCGCGCGAGTACGCGCTGGAACGCAGCACCGGCGACCCGCGGATACTGGTCCGCAAGTTCTTCTATCTGCTGACGTGCGAATACTGTTTCAGCCACTACGTCGCGCTGGCTGCGGTCTTGACGACCGGATTCCGCCTCCTGATAGACGATTGGCGCGGCACTATCATCGCGTGGCTTGCCGTGGTGTGGGTTGCCAACCAGTACATGGGCGTGCACGGACGGCTCCGCGTTGGCATCAAGAGTCAACACACTGAAATTCGCGTCCTCGAGGAAAAACTCGGTGAAGCAGCGACGACAGATTCGACAACGGACAAGGGGAAGGGAGCCGCAGGTTGAGTAAGAGAAGCCAGCAGACTCCGTCTCCGCGATACAGACGGTTTGTCATTTACGCTGTCGCCTGAATTTGCAAGCCGTGGAATTCGTCGTTCGTCGTGCATAGGTTCCGCGACACATGACCGATACGCTTGCTCCCGAAATTGTCGCGCGCGTCGCGACCGAACTCTCGCTCGCACCGCAACAGGTGCGCAGCACACTGGCCCTCTTCGCTGAAGGCGCCACACTCCCGTTCGTTGCGCGCTATCGCAAGGAAGCGACAGGCGGACTCGACGAGGTGCAGCTGCGCGATGTGCGCGAGCGCGCCGAGTATCTGCAGGAGATGGAAGAACGTCGCGCCGCCATCATCAAGAGTGTTGATGAGCAGGGAAAGCTCGACGATGTACTCCGCGCGCAACTGCTTGCCGCCGACACCAAACAGGCGCTCGAAGATCTCTATCTGCCGTTCAAGCCCAAGCGTCGCACCCGCGCGATGATCGCGCGCGAACGTGGACTCGGACCGTTGGCCGAGGCCCTGTGGAGTGGCTCGATTGACGACGCGGCAGTACGCGCGATGGCGGCGACATTCGTGTTGCCAGGAGTCGATGGCAAGCTGTCTGAAGTGCCGACTGCTGACGCCGCGTTGCAGGGCGCGCGCGACATTTTGTCCGAGCAGGTTTCCGAAGACGCTGTCGTGCGCGGCTGGGTACGCGAAGTCACCCGCGCGAAGGGCACCGTCAAGAGCAGCGTCATCACCGACAAAGCCAGCGACGACTCCAAGTTCAAAGACTACTTCGACTTCAACGAATCACTCGGCACCATCCCCAGCCATCGCATGCTCGCGATTCGACGCGGCGAGACTGAAGGTGAATTGCTCTGGCGTGTGGAAGCTCCGGTCGAAGAGATCAACGCGAAGTTGGCGCGTGAAGTGATCGGTGAGCGCAAAGCGAGTGAGCAGCTCACACTCGTGGCGACGGATTGTTACCGCCGACTGCTCGCACCGGCGATTGAAGTGGAGTTGCGGGTTGAACTCAAGACGCGCGCTGACGATGAAGCCATCACGATCTTCGGTCGCAATCTCGAACAGTTGCTGCTGTCGTCGCCGGCCGGCGAGAAGCGCGTGCTGGGTCTCGATCCTGGATTTCGTTCCGGCGTGAAGGTGGCACTCGTTGGTGCGACGGGCGCGCTGCAACACACCGACACCCTGTATCTGCATCAGGAAGATCGATTCGCCGGTGCCATTCGCACGATTGTCGCGCGTTTCAATCCCGAGCTGATCGCAATCGGCAACGGTACGGCAAGTCGTGAAACGGAAACGCTGGTGAAAGCCGCACTGCGCGAACTCGATCCATCACCAGATGGCACGCGTCCGCAGGTTGTCGTCGTGAATGAAGCCGGCGCATCTGTTTACTCGGCGTCGGACTTGGCGCGCGCTGAATTCCCCGATCTCGATGTCAGCATCCGCGGCGCCGTGTCAATCGCCCGTCGTCTGCAGGATCCGCTGGCTGAATTGGTGAAGATCGATCCGAAGTCGATCGGAGTGGGGCAGTATCAACACGACGTGCATCAGACAAAGCTCAAGCAGCGCCTTGACGACATCGTCGAAAGCTGTGTGAACCGTGTCGGTGTCGAAGTGAATACCGCGTCGGCCGCCTTGCTCGCATACGTCGCAGGCATCGGGCCCGGACTCGCGCAAAGCATCGTCGCCCTGCGCGATCAACGCGGTCGTCTGGCATCACGCGCTGACCTGAAGGACGTGCCGCGACTCGGCGCGAAAGCGTTCGAACAGGCCGCAGGGTTTCTTCGTGTGCGCGGCGGTGTGCATCCACTGGATGCGAGCGCGGTGCACCCGGAGCGCTACACGCTCGTGGAGCGCATGGCGAAGGATTCCGGTGTCGCGGTTGCGGCGCTTGTCGGCAACGAGACGCTCGTCGACGCGATTCAGCTCGCGCAATATGTCAGCGCCGACGTTGGTATGCCCACGTTGCGTGACATCGTCGCTGAGCTCAAGAAGCCGGGGCGTGATCCGCGTTCCGCATTCGAGCCGCCTGCGTTCCGCGAAGATCTGAACAAGCCGGCGGATCTGTTGCCCGGTATGGTGCTCGAAGGCGTGGTCACCAACATCGTCGCGTTCGGTGCATTCGTTGATGTCGGCGTGCACCAGGATGGACTCGTACACGTGAGTCAGATCGCCGATCGCTACGTGAAAGATCCCAACGACGTGGTGAAGGTCGGACAGAAGGTGCAGGTTACCGTGCAGAGTGTCGATCTCGCGCGCGGTCGCATTGCGCTCACGATGAAGAAGGAACCCAAGGCGGCCGACGCATCGAACGCGTCCGGTGAGCGCCTGCCGCGCGTCGAACGCCATCAGTCATCGGGCGCGCCAAGCAGTTCGCGTCCTACGGCGCGACCGTCGCCCACAAATGCACCGCCAGGCCGCCCAAGCTCGAACAAGCCCGCGCCCAAGCCGTTCGTGCCGACCAAGGGCGCGGTCGCGCCAAACGGGATCCGGTTCAAGTAGACCGGCTCGACCCGCCACGCCACCGGGAGGTTGTGGCGGGAGCCCGAGCCCGTTCGTCACAGAGATGTCGTCTCCCGACATTCCTAACCGTTCAGATCGGCCGTCTCCCCAACTCGGCGACCTACCGCTTTGCCCACCGTCTCCAACCGCCGCAACCTCTACCGGCTGCTGCAGGTCCAGCCTGACGCGGCGCCCGAAGTCATCAAGGCGGCGTATCGCGCACTGATGGCGATGCATCACCCGGACAAGGGCGGCGACCACGCCACCGCAGCACTGATCACCAACGCGTATGCCACACTCGCCGACGCACGACTTCGCGATCAGTACGATGCCCGCCGCCTGCAGCGCAAAGTCAGCACGTCGGCGGCGCGTTCGGCGGACGGAGCAGCGTCCCGAGGAAGTGACGGCCCGGCGGCGCCACGCGAAGCGGCGAACGAATGCTGCCCGTTCTGCGCGGTTGTGCTTTCGCCCAGGGCGCTGACGTCGCCCCGTTGCTCGCGCTGCAACGCGCCACTCATGCGCGTGCTGTCGCGCGGGGTGCCGCTCACCAAGGAACGCCGCCGCATGCTGCGCGTCTCCAAGTCGGACTGGGCCATGCTGCACGCCACCTGGAACTCGGACGGGATCGATGTGCGGATGCGCGATCTTTCACTCGAGGGCGTGAGCGTGTACTGCGGCGCAGCGCTGCCGATACGGCGACGCGTGCGCATTGTTGGCGCGGTATTCGACGCCGTCGGTGAGATCGTTTCCACCCGTCAGATCGGCAACGTCTACACCCTGCACGCACAGCTGATCACGGCGATCTTCGCGGTCCGCACTGGCGGGTTTGTTTCGACGTCCGCGTAGCTGATCTCGACCACAACGTCGCACGCGGTTTTGCACGCGAGCTCACGTGGTCACCGTATGGCCGACTGATCATCCCGCAGCGGGACCGCTCATCCTCGATCGGCGGCCTACTGCCCCGGGCGTCTATCGAAACGTCCCGCAGAGAACCACCGTAGAGACGGCGCGTTCGTCACCGCCATTTCCCTCCCTCGAGTCGGTTGCCCCGCCTATGACCTCACGACGCGACTTCCTGAAAACGGGAGGCGCTGCGTTCGGCGCCTCGATGCTCGCCGGCAGCGCAATTGCCGGCATTCCCCGATTGCTCAACGCCGCACCGGCGCCCACCGGCCGAGCACTGGAGACGTTCTACGACATCCCGCAGGTGAAGGAGCTGATGGCGGCCGCGCTCAATGCCGCGAAAGCCGCAGGTGCTACGTACGCCGACGTCAGGTGCAGTCGCCAACGACAGAATTTCGTCTTCACGCGCGAACAACAGATCCAACAGGTCGTCGATACCGACACCGTCGGACTCGGCGTTCGCACACTGGTCGACGGCACGTGGGGCTTTGCGGGGACCCGCATTCTTACCACGGACGGTGCTGCGGCCGCCGCGCGTGAAGCGGTCGCGATTGCCAAGGCGTCACGCATTGCACGCGATCGGTCCGTGGAATGGTTGCCGTCTCCCGTCATCTCCGACGGTTATTGGAAAGGCGCGTACACCACCGATCCATTCGACATTCCCGTCGAACAGAAGGCCGATCTGCTCATCAAGGCCAACGCGGCCGCGATGAAAACCAAAGGTGTGAAGTTCGTCTTCTCGGGCTTCTTCTTCGTGAAGGACGAACGCAACTACGCCAACACCGACGGCTCCATCATCAAGCAGGATGTCGTGCGCTCCTGGCCCACCATGCAGATCACCGCCGTGTCGGCCGATCGATCGGACTTCCAGAATCGCAGCAACGTCGTACCGCCCACTGCACGGGGCTGGGAATTCATTCTTGAATCGGACTTGGTAGGCAACGCGCCGAAGTGGGGTGAAGAGGCAGTCGCCAAGCTCACCGCG
>JBKJTE010000020.1:0-2873 GCA_046590495.1 Gemmatimonas sp.
TTACGCGCGACGGCACGTTCCTGATCGAGAACGGAAAGATCACCAAGTCGCTGCGCAATTTCCGATTCAATGAATCGCCGCTGTTCGTGCTGAACAACATCGAGGCGCTGGGCAAAGCGGAACGGCTTGCCGGAACGGAGCAGGGCGGGGATGTGGTGATGCCGAGCATTCGCGCGAAGGATTTCAACTTTACGTCGTTGTCGGAAGCGGTGTAGGGAGCGGCCCAACTACACAGTTTTGAGTTTGCAGTTCGAGTCACGAGTTTCCATTTGTTCACCGGCAACTCGATACTCGAACTGCAAACTCGAAACTGAGTGGTCAAGTGGACACGCCTACTTGTTTGCCGCCTGTTCTTTCTTCGCCTCTGCCTCAACCGCCGCCATTACCCGCAACAGATTGCCGCCCCAGATTTTCTTGATGTCCGCCTCTGAGTAACCGCGCTTCACCAACTCCGTGGTGATTGCAATTGCCTGGGTCGCGTCGCGGTAGCCGTCAACGCCGCCACCGCCGTCGAAGTCGGAGCTGATGCCGACATGATCGACACCCATGCGCTTCACCGCGTAGTCGATGTGATTGACGTAGTCCGACACCGTTGCGGCAGGATCTGACGGATAGCGACGCGACGTGATGTCTTCCTGCTTGGCGAGATATTCGTTCTTCTTCGCGTCAGGCAGCGCCTCGATCTGCATTGTCACGGAATCGCGACGCGTTGCGGTGATCGCGTATTCCTTGCGCAGAATTTCCATTGCGGCGGCGCGTGCTGCGGAGCGTGCATCGTCTTTGACCGGATCGCACTTCACATAACTGTTGAAGGCGACCACTTGCATAACGCCGCCGTTTTTCTTCATGGCGTCCATCTGTTTGTCGTCCATGTTGCGGCTGTGATTGCAGATGGCGCGGACGGCCGAATGCGACGCGATGATCGGCGCCTTCGAGATCGCGATCGTCTGCATCATCGATTCCTTCGACGGGTGCGAGATGTCGATCATCATGCCGAGTCGATTCATCTCGACGATGACCTGCTTGCCGAGTGGGCTCAAGCCGTGATGCAGCCAGACGCCGTCGCGCTCACCGGTGTTGGAGTCGGAGAGCTGACTGTGTCCGTTGTGCGCGAGCGACATGTATCGGCCACCACGATCGAAAAACTTCTTGACGTTGCTGATGTCGGCGCCGATCGGGAACCCGTTTTCGACACCGATGAAAATCACGCGCTTGCCGGCAGCATGAATTCGCACGGCGTCGGCGGCGGTGTAGGCGATCTCGGCGCGCGTTGGCGCGAGCTGTTCCGTGAGCCGATGGATCGCGTCGAATTTTTCAATCGCTTGCGCATTCGCCCGCGCAAAGCCCGCTGAATCGAGGTTGGTCGACTGTCCGACGTAGACGATCAGAAACGCGCCTCCCATTCCGCCTTCTTCCATCTTCACGAGATCGACCTGCGTGCGCGGCAACTTCTGCGTGTAGTTGGGGCCCGTCGCGTTGAAGTTGTTTGGTGCGATATCGACGTGCGTGTCGATCGCGAACACCCGGGCGTGAATCGCTTTCGCTTTCGTGGCGAGCGCCGCGGAATCGAGGGCAGGCTTCTGCGCGGAAGCATTGGCCGCGACTGTCGCCAACAACGCGAAAGTCGAAGCAGCAGCCAGTGAGTGGCGAATGGTTGAATGCATGGCCGTCGTGGAAAATGGGGGTGGAGTGAGCGCTCAGTACATGCATCTTCTTTTCCTTTTACTCAACTCTGCTGCAGATCGCGACGCGCGAGGGCGGCGGGTGCAGCGGCGCGGGCGCTCGCACCGGCGAGCACGAGCAGGGTCAGGAGGTAGGGCACGGCCAAGAACAGCTGGTAGGGGACGTTCTGCCATCCCATTGCCTGAAACAGTGTCTGCAACGAGTTCGCCGCACCGAACAAAAGCGCTGCGGCTGCGACACCCAGTGGTTTCCAGCGGCCGAGTACGACGATGGCGATTGCGATGAAGCCGCGACCTGCGGACATTCCCTCCACGAAAGTGCCGGCCTGGGCCAGCACGAGCGTCGCACCCGCGAGGCCGGCCATCCCGCCGGCAAAAACCACTGCGGCGAACTGCACTCGGCGCGGGCGGATGCCGGCGGCGATCGCGGCTTCCGGTTGCTCGCCCACAGCACGGAGCGCGAGCCCGGCCTGGGTTCGCGCCAACCACCACGCGCAGAGAGGGACCATCAAGTACAACGAGTAGGTGACGAACGGCTGCGCAAAGAGCGCATGACCGATGAGGGGAATTGACGACAGGAAGGGGATCGGGACGACGCCAACGGTGGGTGTGCTGAGCGCGACTCCAACTGAACCGTACACAGTGCGGTAGAGCGTGCCGGTGAGGCCGAGCGAAAGCAGCGTGATCGCCGTTCCGGTTATGATCTGGTCAGCGCGCATCCAGACGGTGAAGAGCGCGAACACCAGTGCAATCGCGACCCCGGCCGACGCGCCAGCCGCGAATCCGACGCCGGCGCCGGCAGCGCCCGCTGCCACGGTCGCGCCGAGCGCCCCCGCGATGATCGCACCCTCGAGCCCGATGTTGATCACGCCCGCCCGCTCGCTCACACACTCGCCAAGCGCGGCCAGCGCCAACGGCGTCGCCGTCCGCACACTCGCCTCAAAGAAACCAGACGCGCTCTCGAGCCCAGTCATGGTTAGCGCACTCACGTCCCCGACTCCGCGCGCGCAACCGCACGCGATTGCCAACGCTCCGCCGCCACCACCAACAAAATCAGCGTGGCTTCCACGACCGACACCACAACACTCGGCACACCAGCATCACGCTGCATCGCATTCGCGCCCGCCTCGAGCGCGCCAAAGAGCAACGCAGTCGCCAACACACCGACTGGATTCAATCGCGCCAGCAGCG
>JBKJTE010000025.1:0-13370 GCA_046590495.1 Gemmatimonas sp.
GTGGGCGATGGCGACAAGATCGCGCACGACGCGCACGCGCATCGCTTGGCGCGATCGAACACGCACTGGGACGGCAGCGACGGGAAGCTCGTCGGTGCGCGCAACGAGATCGTCGCCTTTCAGTTGGTCGTGGAGGCAGGAACACGCGGCATCGATGAACTCTCGATCTCGCTGCCAAGCCTGCAGCAGGTGGGCGGAAACGCGCGCATCGTGTACGCACCGCCTGCGTTGGACCCGTCGCTGTCCCTCGGTCGCCCGATTCAGCTGTTCTCTGTGCGCGACATGCGGGTGACTGGCGAAACAACCGCGTTGTGGGCGTGGGCGCCGGGTAGCGCGGCGGCACCGCGCGGCACGCTCGGATGGCAACCAGTCCAAATCATTCCCGAAAATGCGCGCGCGGGGCGCGGCGGATTTCCGTTGCGGGTCAAGCCGAACGAGAACCAACTCTTCTGGATCGAGTTGTATCTCGCGCGTTCGCTACCGGCCGGCGAGTACCGCGGCGTCATCACCATCACCGCCAACGGCAGTCTACGCACAGTTCCCGTTGCGCTCCGCGTGCTCGGCTTCGCGCTCCCCGACGAGAACTCGCTGACCACGATGGTCTACTTCGAACCTGAGCAGACGGCGCTCTATCACGGACGCCGTCTCGATTCGGCGTATCATCGCATGGCGCACCGGCACCGTATCGAGCTGGTGCACGCGTACAACGAACGTAGCGTGCGCGCCAACATTCGTCGCTTCGATGGCCGCGATTTCAGCGCGGCGAGCGGCTATGAAGGGCCCGGCGAAAATATCGGCAACCGTCTCGTGCCAGCGACTTTCTACGGTGCTGGTCGGGCGTTCGAGGAACGTGAGAGTGCCTGGCAACGCGCCGATGCGTGGATGTCGTTTCTCGCAGCAACGGTTCCCGCGGCGCAAACCTTCGTCTACCTGGCAGACGAGCCATATCCGCCGCAGTACGCGGACGTCATGCGCATCGCACAGCAGCTCCGCTCGAATCCCGGACCTGGGCGGGCGCTGCCAACACTGCTCGCCAATCGCATCGAGCCCGTGTTCGAAGGGCTGGTCGACATCTGGTGCATGCCCGCGCAGGCTGTGGACATTGCCGCCGCCGCACGCGAACGAGCGAAAGGGCGTGGGCTCTGCTTTTACAATGGCGGGAGACCGAACGCGCCGGCGATCGTGATCGACGCACCGGCCACGGAAGCGCGCGCAGTGGCATGGGCGGCATTCAAGCACGGCATGGAGCTGTACTTCTACTGGAACGCCGCGCACTGGCAGCACAACACGCAGACCGTCGGTGAGCGCAATCAGAACGTGTGGGCGAATCCCGTCACCTTCGACAATCGCGGTCAGGCGTCAAAACCGCTTGTGGATCAGGGATTTCTCAACGGCGATGGTGTGCTGTTCTACCCTGGAGAGGAGGTGCTGCACGCCGAAGAGGACCGCGGTATCGCCGGGCCGATCGGCACAATCCAACTCGCCAACCTTCGCCGCGGCGCACAGGATCATCTCTACCTCTCGATGGCCCGCCAGCTCGGACTGGACTCGCTCGTGCAGGCGGCGCTGCAATCGATCGTGCCGCGCGTCTTCTCCGACGCCGGCGAGTCGGTTGGCTTTGCGCAAACGGGCGAGGAGTTCGAGCGGGCACGGCGCAGACTGGGTGATGCCATTGAGCGAGCGACGCGACGGAACGCGACTCGACCGATTCCGCGGCAATCTCGTTAGCGCTCCCGTTGGTCAGCGCGAAAGCCGGCGCGAAAGCGCGCGGCGCCGGCCAGCTTGCCAAGTTCCTTGCCAACGTTGAAGACGGTACGATGCCATGCGCTCACGCGATCATCGCACGTCACGAGCTCGCGGGTTGCACGCGCCAAGACGTGCATCAGTCGCGCACCGTGTGAGCCGGCGAGCTGCGCGCGCAGCCAGTCGCCGTGAACGACGTCGAGCTGTCGCGCGTGCGCGCCGTGATCGAATCCTTCGCGGAAAAGGCCGGTCAGCGTGCGTTCGTTGTGGTGGAAGACGATCGCCGCGGGTGCGTACGCAAAGTTCAGCCCCGCCCGCGCAAAGCGATACGAAAGCTCCACATCTTCGGCGCGCTGGAAACGTTCGTCAAAGTATCCGATCGACTCGAGGTGGGAGCGGCGCGAAGCCCAGTTCATCGTGATCACATACGGCGGCACGTAGCGCGTGATCGCAGCCTCGTGATCGTGGATCTCCTCGCCGAATCGCTCGATGGCCGTCGCAGGCTGCACCGACAGAATCCGTCCGCCGACCATCGCGACGTCGTTGTCGTGCAACGGCGCGACGAGTTCCCGCAGCCATTGCGGATCGACCAGGCAATCCGCGTCGGTCATGGCCAGCAGATCGTGCTTGGCGTTGCGTAACCCGACGTTGCGCGCGGCGGCAGGGCCACGCGTGCGCTCCTGAAGCAGGCGTAGCTCTCCGCCGTACTTCGAGAGGATGCGCGCCGTGTCGTCGGTGCAGGCGTTGTCGACCACGATGACTTCGTATCGATCGCGCGGGTAGTCGAGGGACAGCAACGATTGCATGCAGGCATCGATGGTGGCCTCCGCGTTGTAGGCCGGCACGATAATCGACACGAACGGCGGCGACACGAGCGGCATCGACGCGGGCGTGTTCGCGTTCAGCTTCGCGTTCAGCGGTACGGCTCGCGCCACCCGGTGCGCGGATCGTGTCCGCTGGCCTGTTTCGCCGCCATGTCCGCTTCCGACTCGTAGAGGCACTGCTGCAGATACGATCGCTCGGACTCGGCGAGGCGCTTGGCGATGATCGCCGGCGGTACATGATGCTTTTCGAGAATGCGACGAATTCCATCGCGATGTACCGTGAGCGGCAGATGCGTCGTGAGACGATAGCTCTGCCGATGATCACGGTAGATGTACAGGCATTCGCGTACCGCACGGAACGTCGCCCCGCGTTCCATCATCACCCACGGAAAGTCGTAGTCGTCGGGTCCGACCGACGGAAGCGACTCGTCGATGCCGCCGATGGCCAGCGCAAGCTCGCGACGCCAGCAGAGCAGATGCTTCACTGGCGAACTCCAGTGAAAATCCTCGACCGAGAATCGCTCCTTCGCCTCATACACGCCGCTCAGCGACCGATCGTCCTCATCGATGAAGCGCCGCGCCGAGTGGAAGAAGTCGACTTTCGGGTGCGCGGCGATGTCGCGCAGCAGCACGCGCACACTCTCGCTCGACCAGAGATCGTCACCGTGCAGAATGCCGACGAACTCCGTCGTTGCATGCCGCATTCCCGCATTGAGCGGGGCCGCGATGCCGTGACCGTTATGTGTCACCAGTTCGATGCGTGGATCGGTGAGCGCGCTGCTGAGCAGCTCCTGAAAGTGCGCCAGCTCGAGTTCTTCCACGATCACCAGCAGTCGCCACGCCGCGGAATCCTGTGCGATGACCGATGCGATGGCGCGCTCGAGGAACATCGGATGATAGCTCTTGAGCGCCATCAGGATCGTCAGCATGACGGGCCGCTCAGAACGTGGGTGGCGGCGGCGATCCCTTGGCAAGCAGCGCCTTGAACTGCGGGTTGTCGCGCAGCGAAGCGAACGCCGGATCCTGCTTCAGCCCCGTGGCACGAATACCCGACGGGATACTGAGCACCGTGCCGAGATTGTTGATCGCGCCGGTTGTATCGCCGACGAGTAGCATCACCCGCGCCTCATTGAAAATCCAGGTCGGGCCATCGAGCGCGTCGGGCTGCAGCGTGCGTGCACGTTTGGCAGCGGTGAGTGCATCCTCGCGCCGGCCGGCGAGCGCGTAGGCGACGCCAAGTGCGCCCGAGACCCAATCGGCCTTTGGGGTGCGCGCATACACGCTCTCGAGTGCTTTGATCGCCGAGTCGATTGTCGCCTTGGCGGGCACCGTCCGTCCGAGCTCGGTGAGCGCCTCGCCCCGCACGAGCAGCACCATCGTGGAATCCAGCCCGTAGTTGCCGGCGACAGCCATGCGGAGACGCTCCTCGGGCGACATCAAGGTGCGCACACCACTGTTGAGCCAGTAGCCCGCCAGCAGTCGCCACGTGTTGGGCGGAATCAGCACCGCGGCGCTGTCAAGAATCGCACGCGCGCGGGCGGGGTTTCCGTACTCGCCGAGCTGGTGGGCCGATTTGAGCAGATAGGCGTCGAGGAATTTCGGCTGCAGCGTGAGGGTGCGATCGAGGTACTCGTCGACCTGCACACCCTGACGTACGTGCGTGCGCAGATGCGCGATGTTGAACCAGATGACATGGAAGCGTGGATCGTAGCGACCCGCTTCCTCGTACGCCTTCACGGCTTCCGCCCAGAGTCCCTGACGGCGGCGCACGTTGCCAAGCTGCAGGTGCACCCAGGCATTCGATGGCTGAATCGATCGCGCCTTGTTGAGCTCCGTGATCGCCTTCTCGAACTCCCACTCGCCCCAGTAGAAATACAGCCCCTGCGCGATGTGCGTCTCGGGGAGATTGGGGTCGAGTGCGATGGCTTTGTCGATCGCCGCGCGCGCCCGTGCAAGCCGTTCCGGTGTCGCGTCGAAGTCAAGGCGATAGATCCATGCGTGCGTCTTGCCGAGCTGCGCCCAGGCGAGTGCGAACTTCGGATCGGCCTCGGTCGCCAATTCGTACATCATCGCTGCCGAGTCGACGTCTCGCTTTTCCCAGCTGCGGTTGTAGTAACTGTTGCCGCGCAGCAAGTAATCATAGGCAGAGACGTTGTCAGTGGGACGCGCCGTCAATCGCAGCCGTTCGGGTTCGAGCACGGCGAGCGACAGCGCCTTCACCACCGCCTCGGCGACATTCGCTTCGACGGCGAACACTTCCTCCATGTCGAAGTTACGCGTGTCCGACCAGAGCGGCGTGTCGTCTTCCACGTCGATCAGACGGAGGGTAATACGCACCCCCTGACCAGCCGTTGCTTTGCGGTTCCAGCGCACGCTCCCCTCGAGCACGTAGCGCACATCGAGCTCACTGCCGATCTGCTTCACGCTCTTGTCGGAGTTGCGATACTGGCTGGCCGAGGTCCGCGCGATGACGCCGAGCGCGTTCACACTCGAGAGTCGCGACGTGATCTCTTCGGTGAGACCGTCGGAGAAATACAGATCTTCCGGTGCGCCGACATTACGGATCGGGAGGACAACGACGCGTGTCTTGTCATCGCGTCCCGATCCTGCGCCGCCTTTCCACCAGTACCCGCCGATCACCACGACGGCGAATGCGAGCGCTGTCGTTGCCCATGCGATTGCGGGACGACGTGGCGGGACGCGAATCGGCGGCGGCGTATTGAGTGTGGCCGCAACCGCACCCGGCGCCATCTCGGCGCGTGTCGCCTCGTGCCGTGCCGCCCGCATCGCTGCTACGAAGTCCTCGGCCGTGGCGAATCGATCGGCAGCCGTCTTGGAGAGGGCGCGTCGCACCACCTCCTCAAGTGCCGGCGCGATCGTCGCGCGCGCGACGCGCATGGATGGAACGGGCTCCATCGAGTGACGTGCCATCACGACATGCGGCGACGGGCCCGTGAAGGGCGGTTCGCCGACCAGCATCTCGAAGAGCACGCAGCCGAGCGCGTACTGATCGACACGGCCGTCGATTTTGTCGCCCATCCACTGCTCGGGACTCATGTACGTCGGCGTTCCGATGGCGAGACCGGTCTCGGTGAGCTTTTCGGATCCCGCCTGATCGACTGCGCGCGCGATGCCGAAGTCGCTGACGGCGACCTTGCCGTTGGCGAAGAGCAGGTTCTCCGGCTTGATATCGCGGTGCACGATGCCGCGCACGTGTGCGTACTGGAGCGCTTCACCGGTTTCAATCGCGATGCGCACCGCTTCCGCGATCGGGAGCGGTCCCTCCCGCATCAACTTCTCCCGCAGCGATTCGCCATCCACGAAGGGCATCACGTAGTACGTCACCCCGTCGCGACTGCCGGAGTCGAGTAGGGCGAGAATGCCGGGATGCTGCAACTGCTCCGCGATCCGGATCTCGCGCAGAAAACGCTCAGCGCCGACCGAGCCGGCCAGATCGGGGTTGAGCACTTTCACCGCGACCGCGCGACCGTCCGCGTGCGCATGCGCCAGATACACCGTGGCCATGCCACCTCTGCCCACCTCGCGCACGACGTCGTACTGGTCGGCAAGGATGCGGCGGAGATCGTCGAGGGGTGAACTCATGCGGTGTGCAGCAGGTCGGCGTGGCCCGGCGTCATGCGGGGGGATGAGGACGGAAGGGGCGCGATGCGACGTTCCGTGTTCGAATGCTTCGTCGCGGCAACCGGAAAACGGCTGGTAGCGGAAGGACGCACATTGGCGTCCGCCTACAAGATGTCTCAGTGCGGGGCTTCGCGGCAGAGCGTGGCCGCGCAAGACGGCGTAGACGCGCGCTGCGGCATGGCGCGCGGTGAATGGCGCATGATAGTTTCCCGCTCGTTGAGCGCGCCCCTGCGCTCACGATGGCGCGCGGTGCACCCTCCCTTTCGCGCCTGCTCGAGTCCGTCGTCTCCGACCGCATCGGACGTGTTGATTGAAGGAATTTCGCTTGGAGAGTCGCCCCGCCGTGCAGGTTGGGCACGTCTGAGCGCTTGTATCAGCTACGAACGCGAACACCGAGACGCGGGTGCGGCGAGCGAGGAGCTCTGGTTCGAGGTTCCGCCGGGCCACGCGAGCGCGCTGGTCGCACGAGGGGACGCGTTCGTCGCCGCACTGGCACCGCTGGCGGCGCTTCGACACGAGTCGCTCCGCGTGCACGCGCCCATCGACGCGCTGCTCCGGGACAGCGTCCAGGAGGTCACTCGCGTCTGGCAGGCGTGGTATCCCGAGCTGTCGGCGGTGACCATCGAGGGCGAGTCGCTCGCCGCCGGTCGCGAGATGCCCGGCGCGACCGCGTCCTTCTTCTCCGGCGGTGTGGACTCGTTCTTCACAGCGCTTCGACACGCGGCCGGCGAAGGCACGCCGGTCACGGAAGAGATCGCCGATCTCATTCTCGTGCACGGGTTCGACATTCCGATCGACAACGACTCGGCGTTCGCTCACGTGGAGCAGTCGCTCACGCGCGCTGCGGCCTCGCTCGGCAAGCGGCTCGTCGTGGTCGCCACGAATCTGCGGAAAACGCGATTCGACGACACCGACTGGTCGCGACTGTCGCATGGTGCAGCGCTGGCGGCCGTAGCACATGCGATCGGCGGGGCGTACGATGCGGTGCTGATCGGGTCATCGGCCGGGTACCGCGACCTTCGTAGCTGGGGCTCGCATCCGCTCACCGACCCGATGTTCACGTCGACTCGCACCCGCGTGCTGCACGATGGGCCGGCATTCATGCGCGTGGAGAAGACGCAGTACGTCGCGCGTTCGCCTGTGGCGATGGAGCATTTGCGCGTCTGCTGGCAGTCCAGTGACGGCCGCAACTGCGGTGCGTGCAACACCTGCTATCGGACGATGCTGGCGCTCGACGCGATCAATGCGCTCGACGGCTGTGCGACATTCGATCGCCGGATGCTCGATCTGCGGCAGGCGGGTCGCATTTTCTGTCGACACGACTACGATGTGCGGCAGTTCGGCTACGTGCTGGAGCTGGCGCGCGCGAACGGCCGCGCCGACATCGCCGACGCCGTGCAACGCAGTCTCATCGGCTCGCGGTCGATGCACCGGAAGTTGCAATTGGTGCAACGGCTCGCGCGCCGCCCTGGATGGCAGATGCGTGCGCGCGCCTGGGAGCGCCGCTTGCTCGACGGGTGGCTGTAGGTGGTTTCTGAAGTGGCCCGCCGCTAGCCGCGCGTCGAACTGATGGTGCCATGCATCATCGCGCCAAGCAGCACCGACTCGTAGCGCTCCTGTACCACGGGCAGATCGAACGACATCGCACGCGCATGACCGGCAGCGGTAAGCCGGCTCCTGAGCGCCTCGTCGCCGAGTACGCGATCGAGCCCGCTGGCGATAGCGCCGATGTCTTCGGTCGGCACGATCAATCCGCAGTCGCCGTCGAGCAGGCTTTCGCGGATGCCGCCGGTGCAATCGGTGGCCACGACGGGAATGCCCAGCGCCATCGCCTCCGTGAGCACATTGGGAAACGCCTCGGTGCGGGACGTGAGCGCCAGTACGTCAGCCCGCGCCATGTAGCGCCACGGATTGGCCACCTGACCGACGAACGTCACGTGCGCGCTCACGTCGAGCTGCGCGGCAAGTGCTTCGAGGACCGGCCGTTCGGGACCATCGCCCAAGAAGAGGAGACGCACGTTACGTGTACGGCGCAGTCTCGCGAACGCTTGCAACAAGAGGTCGTAGCCTTTGAGGTGTACCAATCGCCCGACCGCCACGATCATTTGCCCCCGTTCCTCCGAAGCGTTCGCGCCAAGCGTCACGTCGACCGGCGACGCGCCGGCACTGCGAATGCGATCGATCTCCAGTGGGTTATGCACCACGTGCACCATGTGCGCGGGGACTCCGTGGCGTTCCACCAGATCGCGTCGCAGTGCGTCGGCCACCACCACGATGCGATCGGCGCGCGGGAAGAGATGGCGCGTAATCCAGCGCATCATCGCCCTGTCGCGGCGGATGGGATACAGGTGCTCCGCCGACTCCGACATGTGCTCGTGCACGTTGAGCACCAGCGGAAGCCTGGGCAGCAACGTCAGCTTGGTCAGCAGCGCCACCACGTGCGCGCGCATCAGGAACGACGACACCACGGTCGCTCCCGTGGTAAGTACGAGGTCGCGCAGCCAAAGGCACTCGAGCGCGAGTCGCGCGAACGTCTCGCCGGGGATCTCGGGCGACCATCGCGTCACGAACGAGACGGGAACCGTGCGATCGATGCGCGCGTGACAGGGAACGGTCGCGTTCAACTCGTCCAGCAGCGCACCCTTTTTCTCGAGCAACGCTACCACCGGTTGAAAGCTTCGGGCATGGTTGGCGTAACTCGTCAGCACGCGCTCTGCGCCGCCCGTGAGCAGGTTGCGCGTGAGGAGCAACCCCACTGGGCGCCGGGCCTGCTCGTTCGCCCCGTTGCGTGCTTCGCGGCGTGACTCGACGTGCGATTCGATGGGCGTTACGGTGTGCGGTTCGTGGTACGGTGCGGTATTAGGCGCGGAATACGGTACGGTGTGCGGTGCGATCCGCGTCTCGCTGGGCGGGGACACGTGCGCACATTGCTGCGGATGCGCTTCTCAGACAAGAGCGTGGGAAAGATCGCTCCATGCATCTTACGCTGCTGTGTCGTGACCACGAGACTGCAGGCAGCGGACCCTTCGACCATTCGACTACGCACGGCTCCCGACGACTGATGACGCGCATCGTGATGGTCTACAACACCGAGCGGGTGGGCATCGCCACGCCAGTGGACATGGCGCGCATTCAGCTACTGGAAAGCGCACGCGCACTCGCACGCCTGGGACATTCGGTGGACATCGCCAGCGCGGAGCTCGGACTGCTGCTCGGCCCACGCACACGTGTGGTCTGTGACGGAGTAAGGCGCGTGGCGCTCTCGCGCGTCCGGTGGCGTGACTACGACGTGGTGGAGACGAACTTCCATCAGGGGTGGGAAACGCTCGCGCGCTACGGCGGCACGTCGCATCCGTTCATCATCGCCAAGCTGGGCTCCGTGGTCGGCGACAGGGACCTGCCTGGGATCTACTTCTATGGCGCGGATCGGGAGCGCATGGTGCGCACGCAGCGTGAGATCAACGAACGCGCGCGTTATGTGACACTGCTCTCGCAGCCCGCCCGGGACTTGTGGGTACAACTCTTCCGGGAGCGTGATGGCGTGCTGGTCGTGCCCGGCGCGGCAGCTTCGGAGATTCCCGCCAAGGGCGAGGACCCGTTTCCCCCGCGCAACGGCGTACGCGTACTCTTCTCGGGGAACGTCTACGATTCGCAGCCGGAAGCCAACGCGGTACTGGTGGCCAAACTGAACGCGCTCGGTCAGCGACTTGCCCCACACGCGCGACTGTACGTCGCGGGGCCAGGCGACACGCGACGTCTCGATCCGCAGTACGTGACCAAGCTCGGTGTCGTTCCCTATCACGCGTCGTGGCAGCACATGCTTCATGCCGATGTCGGCGTGGTGGTGTCGGCGGGGCCGTTCATGCACAACAACGAAAGCACCAAGATCTATCACTACCTGCGGGCCGGACTACCCACGGTGAGCGAGGCGGGCTTCCCCAACGACCATGTGGTGCGCGACGCCGGCCTGGGCGCCGTGGTGGAGAACGGCGACATGAATGCGATGGCCGAGTGTGTGCTCGCGAGCGCCGGAGCCGGCCGTGAGCGGCAGGCCGCGATCGACTACATCCTCGCGCATCATACGTGGGAATCGCGCATGGCCATCTACGACGACGTGCTGCGGCGTGAGTTTGCACCGTCGGCGTCGCGCGGCGTCACGCACACACCCACCAACCGCGCAGACTGACATGTGCGGAATCGCCGGCGTCTTCACCTTCGCGCCTGCAGTGCGCGCATGTGCGGGCGAGCTTGCGAGATCGCTCGCGCTCGTCGCGCGTCGCGGACCCGACGACACGGGTAGCTGGTCGGATGACGCGCACTGCATGCTGGGCTTCCGTCGGCTCTCCGTGCTCGATCTCTCACCTGCCGGTCATCAGCCGCTGGTGACAGATGACGGACGCTACGCGCTCGTGTGCAACGGCGAGATCTACAACTTCCGCGAGCTGCGCGAGCGATTGCGCACCGAAGGCATTCGTGTCCGGTCAACCGGTGACGCGGAAGTCGTCCTGCAGTCGCTGGTGCGCTGGGGTGTGGACGCGCTTCGCATGTTCAACGGCATGTTCGCGCTCGCCTTCTACGACACGCAGCAACGGCAACTGCTGCTGGCGCGCGACCACGCGGGAATGAAGCCGCTGTACGTGCGACGCGGCGAGACTGGACTGGCGTTCGGCTCGCAGTACGACCAGCTGGCCGTGCATTCTTGGCTGCCGAACGATGCGGTGCGCGCCGATGCACTCGGACTCTATCTCCGCTTCGACTATATCCCGGCACCATATGCGCTGCACACCGGCACGATGATGCTCGACCCGGGATCGTGGCTGACGATCGATGCGGGCACTCGCGAGACGCGTGGACGCTTTTATGACTTTCCGGTCGATCGCGTGCCCGACTTGCATGCCGACGAAGCACTGGAAGCAGTGGATGCGGCGGTGACCGCAGCGGTGCGACGACATCTGGTGAGCGACGTCCCCGTCGGCTCGTTTCTTTCGGGTGGCATCGACTCTCCATTGGTCGCGACACTGATGCAATCGATGCTCGATCATCCGGTGCCCGCGTTCACACTCGGACTTGCCGGTGAAGCGGAAGATGAGTCGGAGGATGCGCGGCGCTACGCGCGCGAGATCGGGGTGGAGCACGTCGTGGTTGAACTCACACCCTCCGACGTTCCCTCGCTCGTGGAGGCAGCGTGCGCTGCATGCGCCGAACCGTTCGGAGACTATTCCATCCTGCCGACTTTGCTCGTCGCACGCGCTGCACGCCGGCATGTCACCGTGATGCTCTCCGGCGATGGTGGCGACGAACTGTTCTGGGGGTACGTCTCACGTGCGGCGTCGGTGCTCGATTCAGCGCGTCACTTCCGGCATCCGTTGTGGCGCCGGCGGCTTCAGTGGGCGACGGACCGTCGGCAGCACGCACTGCTGCACCGATCGATCGGCGATCTCTTTCAGTCACACCATCAGTTCGTGGGCATGACTGATATCGAGGCGTTGTTCCCCGAGCTGCCGGCCGTGCCGGCCGACTTCACGGTCTTTCGCTACGCCGGACACGAGCAGGATGCGGCGGCGCGGTGGATGCGCGGCGTCGAGTTGGGCTTTCACTTGCCACGCGTGCTGATGAAAGTCGATCGCGCGAGCATGCATCATGCACTCGAAGTCCGCATGCCGCTGCTCGATCTCGAGGTGCTGGAGGTGGCGTCGCGCGTGGATTGGCAGACGTGCCTGGATCTCCCGCGTCGCGAAGGGAAGCGTCCGCTGCGTCACGTACTCGCGCGTCGGTTGCGGTATCAGACAAGCGCCAAGCGTGGTTTCACCGTACCGATGGATGGTTGGATGCGTGGTGTGTTGCGACCCATGTTCGAGGACGTCGTGCTGTCGCGAGCCGATCTCGTCGGGCTGCCGCTCAATCGCAGTGCGCTCCGCGCGCTCCATCGACAACATCTGGACCGCACGGCCAATCACGGCTGGCTACTCTGGCGACTGCTCAGTCTTGCACTGTGGGCTGACCGGCGGCCGCCGGCACGTGCATCGATATGAGCGGTGACACGTTGCTGCACATGAGCGGCTCTGAGCGCGCTCCGACCAATCGTCGTATTCTCGTCGCCTGCTTCGAGACGCCGGGGTACGGTGGCGCCAGCACGGCGACGTATGCGCTGTTCGAGCGCATGCAGCGCGACGGTCTCGACGTCACGTACCTCAACCTCGTCGACGCGGCCAGCGAGATGTTCCTGCGCGAGACGTTCGGCGCTGACTACGACAACCCGCGCCGACTGCGCAACGTGCGCACGTATACACTTGCGGCCGCCTTTCACCAGCCGCAGCCGAAACTCGCCGAGTTGATTGGCGACATCAGCCCGGATGTGGTGATCGCCGTCGGGTTCATCGCTGCACTCGCAGTGAAGCAGGCAGCACCGGCATCACGCACGATCTTCTTCACGGCGGGGTGCGACCAGGTCGATCACTACCTGCGTCTCTTCGGCGATGCGACGCGTGTGTGCGATGCCATGATGGTGGGCGCTGAGCCGCCACTGCTGTTTCACGAATGGGAGCGTAGAGCGGTCGAACTGGCCGACCTGATTCTCGTACACTCGCCACTCGTACGCGATCTCTTCACGGGCTTCTATCCGTATCATGCGGGCAAGCTGTATCCCGAAGTCATTTCGATGGCCGAGTGGATTCGCGCGGAACCGCTACAGCACGTTGCACTCGCGCAGCCGTTCGACGCGCGCGAGATAGACCTGCTTTTTGTTGCCAGTCGGTGGGACCGGTTCGAGAAGAACTTTCCGGTCGTGCGCGGCGTGATCGATGCCTGCCCGGAGCTACGGGTACACGTCGTCGGACTCGAGGCGCCACCAGTCGGTACGAGTGTGCGGCATGGACTGATCACCTCGCGCGCGGAGCTGTTCGCACTGATGGGGTGCTCGAAGGCGGTGGTGTGTCCGTCGCTCTTCGACGCGGCCCCCGGTGTGTTGTTCGAAGCCGATGTGATGGGGTGCAATGTTGTCGCATCCAAGAACTGCGGGAACTGGACGCTGTGCGCACCGGAGCTGCTCGTCGAACCGGCGACGCTGACGGGATTCGTGCGCGCGGCGCGCTTGAGTGTGACAGGGCTGTACGCGCGAGAGACGCCGTTCGATTTCGGTGGCGGTTACGCAACGCTGCTGGA
>JBKJTE010000157.1:0-6986 GCA_046590495.1 Gemmatimonas sp.
CCGACAAAGAGCGGCCAGCCGAAGTTGCCGGCGGCGCGGGCCTGGTTGATCTCGTCATAGCCGCGCGACCCGCGGGTGGCGAGCGTGTCGTCTGCGGCATCGGGGCCAACTTCGCCCCAGTACAGGTACCCGGTCTGCTGGTCAACTGAGATGCGGTACGGATTGCGGTTCCCCATCACGAAAATTTCGGGCCGCGTGTTGGCCGTGCCGGGCGCGAAGAGATTGCCCGCCGGAATGTCGTACGTGCCGTCGGGCAGCACGTGGATGCGCAGGATCTTGCCGCGCAGGTCGTTGGTGTTGGCCGAAGAGCGGCGTGCGTCGTATGGCTCGTGACCCGGACGATCATCCGTTGGCGAGAAGCCATGGCTCGCGAACTTCTCGTTCTTCTCGTCGAAGGGCGTCGAGTTGTCGCCGGTCGAGATGTACAGCAGCCGATTCGGCCCGAATGCGAGCGACCCGCCGGTGTGGCAGCAGATCTCGCGTTGCGAGTAGAACTCCAGCACGACCTTCTGGCTCGCGATGCGCAATGAGTCACCGTCAAACTCGAAGCGCGACAGCCGGTTGACCGAGCTGTCGGCGGGGCTGAAGAACAGGTAGACGTAGTGGTTCGTCGCGAAGTCGGGATCGATTGTCAGACCAAGCAGCCCCTCCTCCACATTCGACCCGGTCTTGCTCTTGGTGTAGACCGCGAGCTTGCCGGCCGGCTTCACCGATTTGTCCTTCGCACGAAACAGCACTACCTCACCCCCTCGCTGCGCGATCAGCACGTCACCACTCGGCAGCACCGCCATCTCCGTGGGTTCGGCGAGCGTGCCCATCGTGAGCGCGACCTTGCGGAACAGCGAATCGGACGGTGTACGCAGCGCGGTCGCCTTCGTGTAGTCGAGCGGGCGATGCTCGCCGATCGCGTACTTGATGCCGCCCAGCACATGCTTCAGAAAGAGTGAATCGGAATACGACTCCACCGTGTGTCCCATCCCGGTGTACCAGGCGCGGCCACCGTCTACCTCATGACGCCACGAGATCGGATGCGTCGTGCCATTCTCGCCGCCCTTGTACGTGGACTCATCGAGCGTGGCCAGCACGTGCAGGTCGGGCGCGAGCGACTTGTAGTTGTACCACTCGTCCTTTCGCTTCCACTCCGAGGGAAGGTGTGCCGCCGACGCATCCTTCGCATCGACGATGCGCACGATTGCCTCCTGCTGCTCCGGATGGCTGAGGAAGTAGCCGCCCACCAGGGTGCCATACCAGCGCCAGTCGTACTCCGCGTCGGCCGCGGCGTGGATGCCCACATAGCCGCCGCCAGCCTGGATGTAACGCTGCAGGTCCACCTCGGATGCGCGCTCGAGGATGTTGCCGGTTGAGCTCAGGAAAACCACCGCCGCGTACTGCTTGAGCGAATCCTCCGTGATCTGCGCGGCATCCTCGGTGGTTTGGACCGTGAAGCCGTTCGCGGCGCCCAGCTGGGTCAGCGCCGTCTTGCCTGCCTCGATCGACTCATGGCGATAGCCGGCGGTCTTTGAGAAGACCAGCACACGCGGCAGACCGCCAGGTTCCGCGGGCTTGCAGGCGTGTATGGCAATGAGGGCCAGTGCGACAGCGAGGAGACGTGTCGTGCGCATGTGTGCGGTCCAGGTAGGTGAGTGTGTCGTGCGGGGCTGCGTCGTGCGGTGCTGCGTCGTACGGTTTTGCGTCACGGCGTCACGGCGTCATGCCGGCAGCTTCACCCAGCGTCCGCCCTTCGCCGACGACGACACCACCGCCTCGACAAATGCGACACCTTTTACGCCATCAACGACGGTCGGGAACTGCACGGCCTTCTCGAGCTTCGGTCCCTTCGTCCGTCGGCTGCGAATGGCGTGACCGATCTCGCTGTAGAGTGTCGCGAACGCCTCGAGGTAGCCTTCGGGATGGCCCGACGGGATGCGTGTCACACGTGCGGCATCCGCGCCTGCAGCACCAGTTCCGCGCGAGATCATCTGCGTGGCCTGACCGAACGGTGACCAGAGCAACTGGTTGGGTTGTTCCTGCCGCCACTCCAGTCCACCCTTGCTGCCGTAGATCCGCAGCCGAAGGTTGTTCTCGTTGCCTGGTGCGACCTGGCTGGCCCACAGCGACCCGCGTGCGCCGTTGGCGTAGCGCAGCATCACGTGCGCGTTGTCATCCAGCCGGCGTCCGGGTACGAACGCTGTCAGCTCCGCCAATAGCTCCGTGACCGCGATGCCCGTCACGTAATCGGCGAGTTGATACGCATGCGTGCCGATGTCACCGATGCAGCCACCGAGTCCTGCCTTCGCGGGATCCGTGCGCCAGCCGGCCTGCTTCTGGCCGCTCTTCTCGATGTTGTCGGTGAGCCAGTCCTGCGGATACTCGACCTGCACCACGCGAATATCGCCAAGCAGCTTCTCGCGCACCATTTGCCGCGCCTGCCGCACCATGGGGTACCCGGTGTAGTTGTATGTCACGGCAAGGAGCAGGTCGTGCTTCAGCGCGAGTGCGTGCAGTCGTTTTGCATCCTTCGAGTTCGTCGCCAGCGGCTTGTCGCAGATCACATGGATGCCGGCCCGCAGGAACGCTTCGGCTACCGGTGCATGCATGTGGTTTGGCGTCACGATCGCAACGGCCTCGATGCCATCGGCACGCGCCGCTTCCGCCGTCGCCATCGCTGCGAAGTCGGTGTAGATGCGATCTTCTGCGAGGCCGAGCGCGAGCCCTGAACGCATCGCCTTGTCCGCACTCGACGCAAGTGCGCCAGCAACTAGTTCATACTGATCGTCGAGGCGCGCGGCAAAGCGATGCACGCCGCCGATGAAGGCGCCTTCGCCGCCACCTACCATGCCCAGCCTGATACGGCGCGACGCGCCCGCCGCGGCACCCGCTTTTGCTTCTATCGCCACGCTGCGTTCCTCGTGAATGTCGGTGTGCCGCACATCGTCAAAGTCCCAGCATCCGCTTGATCTGCTTCGGATTCGTTGCCGCACCGGCGAAGTCATCGAAGGCCTTCTCGGTCACACGGATGATGTGATCATCGATGAACGCCGCACCCTCGGCCGCACCCTGCTCGGGGTGCTTGAGGCAACACTCCCACTCCAGTACCGCCCAGCCAGCGAAGTTGTATTGGGCGAGCTTGGAGAAGATGGCGCGGAAATCCACCTGCCCATCACCGAGCGAGCGGAAACGACCGGCACGATCCAGCCATGGCTGATAGCCGGAGTACACGCCCTGCCGTCCATTGGGGCGGAACTCCGCATCCTTCACGTGGAAGGAGCTGATCCGCTCGTGGTAGATGTCGATGAATTCCAGGTAGTCCAGCTGCTGCAGCAGGAAGTGCGACGGGTCGTAGTTGATGCGACAGCGCGGATGGTTGTCCACGCGCTCGAGCAGCATCTCGAACGTGGTGCCGTCGAACAGGTCCTCACCCGGATGCAGCTCGAACGCCACGTTGCATCCGGCATCGTCGAACGCGTCGAAGATGGGACGCCAGCGCTTCGCCAGCTCGTCGAACGCCGCTTCCACGAGTCCGGCGGGACGCTGCGGCCACGGATACAGATACGGCCACGCCAGCGCACCGGAGAAGCTTGCATTCGACGTGAGCCCGAGGTTCCGCGATGCCTTTGCGGACCAGAGCATCTGTTGCACGGCCCACTTCTGCCGCGCCTTCGGGTTGCCCTTCACCGTATCCGGTGCAAATGCATCGAAGGCCTCGTCGTAGGCCGGGTGTACGGCCACCAGCTGGCCCTGCAGGTGCGTACCAAGCTCGGTGATCTCGACGCCGTTCTGCCGCGCGACACCGGCCAGTTCATCGCAGTAGGTCTTGGACGTCGCCGCCTTCTTCAGGTCGATGAAGCGCGCGTCCCACGCCGGCAGTTGCACGCCGGTAAATCCAAGGCTCGCCGCCCACTTTGTGATGCCATCCCAAGTGTCGAATGGCGCGGCGTCGCCCGCAAACTGCGCGAGGAAAATGCCCGGCCCTTTGATGTTCGTCGGCACGTGTCGCGTCTCCTGGACTGCGCGGAATAGTTGGTGGGAAGCGGCGGCTGGGCGCCACGGTGACAAGGTGGCAACGTGCCCCCGCCACGATCCACGCGCCACCGTCCGCCGACGGGGCGCACACGGCGAGGCCCGCTGCCGGGAGATCATAGGTCTGGATCGGCACCAACGCGAGCGTGTGTGGTGTACGGACTCAACCGTATGAAATTGTCGTCACGATCTGACGCACGAATGACAGCGAGCGCGTACGTTTTGCGCACAATGAACACGTTGGAACTTTCCGTTGGCGTAATCAACCACGAGGAATGAGCAGATGAAACGTGCCACGAAGTTCGCTGTATTTCTTTCCCTTGCCGCGCTGGCCGGATGCGCGGGAGATGCCACTGCCCCGCAGATCGCCGTCCCTGAGGCTCGATTGTCGAGTGTAGTCGCGTCAACTGCGGGTGTTGCCGTGTACAACAACATCCCGAGCCCGCTGCCCGGGAACGTGCCGAGCCAGGGGTTTCAGTGTTGTCAGGCAGCCGAGGTGGGCGACTATGTGTCGCTGGCCGGAACGGCTCGCCGCGCTTCCGGCGCGACTGTGCTGATGAGCAGCTGGGCGCTCCATAGCTCGTATCCCACCATGAGCACGGCCGGATACATGCATCCGATTACGCTCAATCTTTACAGCGTCAACACGTCGGGCCCGACGCCGGCATTGGGCGCGCTCATCGGCACGATCACGACAAGCTTCCTGATTCCGTGGCGTCCTGAGGCAGATCCTACTTGCCCAAATGGAACCGCGTGGCGCCACAGCAGCGGTGCCTGCTTCAACGGGTACGCTTTTACCATCGACTTCGACCTGCGCTCGCTCGCGCTGACCTTGCCGAACGAGATCATTTTCGGCGTCGCGTTCAACACCAATACGTGGGGATATGCCCCGATCGGGCAGCCAGGCCCGTACGAGTCGCTCAACGTCGGTACCGCAAACGTCGGTGGCGTGGGCGTGCCCCCGTCAGTGGGCGTGGATGTCGAGCCCGGGTTTGCGTTCTTCAATACGAAGTACGGCCCCTTCTACTCCGACGGCGGTGCTGGCGGCACGGGCACGTTCCGTCGTGATGGTGGGTGGCTCGGCTACTCGCCGGCCGTGCAGATCAGCGCGTCCAGCGTCGCCACCACGGCCGACGACTGCAAAAACGGTGGATGGCGATCGAGTACGCGGGCGGATGGCAGCGGGTTCGCCAATCAGGGCGACTGCGTGTCGTATACACGCAACGGAAAGTAAGCAGTACAAAACCGGGTACCGTTGTAATTCGAAGGGCGCCCCGCGAGGCGCCCTTCGATGCGTTGCGACGCATACGTTACGACGCACGCGTTACGAAAGAGGCGAATTCGTCGTGAGGCTTCCCTCAGTTTTTCGTCGCTGCTGTCGGAGCGGACTTCGCCTTAGCGCGCGGCTTGGATTCCACAATCACATCGAGCGGGATCTGCCACCCCGGCGCATCGCTCGCGACATCGAGTCGCCACGTGCCCGGCACGGTTGGTGTGAATTCGAAATCCGATGTTTCACCGGGCCCCATCACCACCTTCGCCAGGCGCATCGTCGCCATCGCGCGCGGAATGTCTGCGCCGTCCTTGGCCACTGCACGCCAGCGTGCAGTCACGGAATCGTTGCGCAACGTGAGGCGCACCGGCCAGTCGGGGTTTATGCTCACGATGCGAAGGCGGTGCGTTTCGCCAACGGTAAGATGCAGCGGCTTTGGACTGGTTCGTCCATTCACGAGTGCAAATGGAGTTTCGAACTTCTCTTCGATGGCAGGGCCACCGCCGCCGACGACGACCAAGTGATCGTGCGCGAGATCGCGTGGGCGATCGGTCACGATGATCGCACCGTACATCCCCGACAGCATTTGCTGTCGATCATTCAAATGCGAGTGATACGGAAATGTGCCAGCGCGTGGTGGCACAAACTCGGCGACAAATGAATCGCGTGGCGCGATCTGCGTGTAGATGCGATCGCCGAGTCCACTCCAGTTGGGTACGCCGTCAGGGAAACTTTCAATCTCGAGTCCGTGCCAGTGTACGCTGGTCGGTTGTTCGAGGTTGTTGCGCACAACGATTCGCACCGGCTTGCCGCGCTGCAGCTCCAACACGGGGCCCGGTATTGAAACCTTGTTGGCGCGCGGCATGGAATCGCCGACCTGTTCGATGAAGCCGATGGCGTCGGCACCGCCGGGGAGCGCGTTGGGCTCACGCTGCACCTGTAGGTGAATGGTGCGCGCATTCGCCATGCTCGGGGCTTTGTACCCAGGTGCGGGCGTCACCTGCAGCGCCACGACGAGGCCACGCATCGAATGCGGCTCCATCGGTTCAGCGGCGTTGTGTGACATCGGCGTCGAATCCGCCCTCGACCGCATCATCGACAGCATCTGTCTGCGTCCCATCGCAACCGCTTCGGCGGAATCACGCGGCGACCCGACCAGAGAAGCTGTTTCGTCGACGTGAAATGCGAAGTGACAGTGCAACAGCCAGTTCCCAGGCGTCGATGGCACAAAGCTGAATACTTCGCTGGTGCCTGGTTCCACAAGATCGGTGTTGCTGAGTAGCTGCCGATTCGGTGGAACGCGCTTCCCACCGACTTCCTCGATGCGATAGTAGAACCCGTGCAAATGCATGGGGTGCGGAAACGACATCGTGTTGACGATGCGAAAGCGCGCCGAGTCGCCCTGCGGAAGTGTCACGCGCTCAGTGTGTGGAAAAGCCTTTCCATTGATCACACTCACAACCTCGAATGACTGCCTTCGATCGTCGTACGGATGAAACCACTCACTCATCAGGAAGATGTGATCGTCGGTGCGCGCATTCGGAGCGTCGACGACGATGACACCATTCAACTGCGAATCGAGCCAGTTGCGATCGAACGCAGTGGTGCCTTTGAACGCGCCCCAGTACGCGTACGTCCCGGTGGAATCGAGACGAAAGCGCACTTCGCGTGTCGCGCCGACCGCCAACTGCAC
>JBKJTE010000255.1:0-3283 GCA_046590495.1 Gemmatimonas sp.
AGCTCGCGAGCACCGTGTCGACGTACGCCTACATGCAGGACGGCACCGATCGTTTTCTTGCCATGTTCGGGCCGCCGGAATACCACTCGAGCGCGGAGTTCCAGCAGCGCGTTGGCATGCCGCTCTACATGTCGTCCATCGGCATCGAAGACGGCTTTCGCACCTTTCCCGGTGTGCGACTCGCGCAACGTGTGCTTGGCACCGACGCCGACGCCGAACTCCAGTATCACGCGCCGCGGCGCGCGGTGCTGAGCGCCTACATCGCAACGCTTGATCGTTTCAAGCTTGACGGCTTCGTCTATCCCGCGATTCAGATGCCGCCGCCGGACGAATCGATGCCGCAAGATGGACGCGTCAGCGAAGGGCCGCACTCGGCGACCAGCTGGGTCAACATGATCGGCGTGCCGGCCATCGTGGTGCCCGCGGGCTTCTACGACAGCGGGCTACCGTTCGGCCTCGAATTTTCGGCGCGGCCGTGGCAGGATGGCGTCCTGCTGGGCGTCGCGGCGGCGTGGGAGCAGACCACGCGCCTGCGGAAGGCGCCGGTGCTTGTGGAACGTGGACTGCTGCCGGTGTTGACTGCGCGGCAGGGGCGGACGATGCCGAAGTGATTGGGCGGAGTGACTGACGACCGCACGTCGTGCTCAACAAGCTAGATGCCGAGTGCCCGGCTCGCTGTTGCGAATTAGCTTCGGCGAAGAACTGCGACGTCGTCGCCTCCATCATCACACCACCCGTCCATGCGATTCTCTTCCGGCCACGCCTTTCGTGAACAGCGCAATCACGCCATCACGATTTTTGGTATGTCCGGCGTCGGAAAGACGACCGTCGCGGGCTTGCTGCAGGAACATGACTGGTTCCACTACTCCGTGGACTACCGCATCGGCACGCGGTACATGGGCGAGCGCATCGTCGACAACTTCAAGCGCGAGGCGATGAAGGTCCCGTTCCTGCGCCAGCTACTCCGGTCGGACTCCATCGACATCCGCTCCAACCTCACGTTCAACAATCTCAGTCCGCTCTCCACCTACCTCGGCAAGCCCGGCAACGAGGCTGAGGGCGGGATCGCGTTCGACGAGTACCGGCGCCGACAGGCACAGCATCGCGACGCGGAAATTCGCGCACTGCTCGACGTACCGGAGTTCATCGAGCGCGCGGGCGACATCTACGGCTACTCGCACTTCATCTGCGACTCCGGCGGGAGCCTCTGCGAAGTCGTCGATCCGGACGACGCGAACGATCCGGTGCTCCAGTGCTTGACGCAGAACACGGTGCTGGTCTACATCGCGGGCAACGCCGAGCACACGCGCACGCTCGTAGAGCGCTTTCGGCGTGATCCAAAACCGATGTACTACCAGCCTGCTTTTCTATCGACGAAATGGGCCGAGTACAAGGCGCTCAGGGGAGTGCGTGACGACGTGGCCGTGGACCCCGACGACTTTGCGGTGTGGGGCTTCGAGGAACTGCTGCATCATCGCATCCCCAAGTACGAAGCCATCGCTCAGCGCTACGGGTACACGATCCACATGGAAGACATACCTCGAATCAGCGGCGAGGCCGACTTTCTGGATCTGCTCGCCACGAGCATGGATCAGTTACACCGCTAACGCGGCGCATAGTCGAGCCTGCAAGCAAGTAACCACTTGCGTGTAAGTAAGCACTTGCATAATGTCCGCGCATGATCGATGACCACCGTCAAAGAATCCTCCAGGCCGCGACCCGTGTGTACGCCCAGCATGGTTGGCGCGGCGCCACGACTCGTCGGATTGCCGAAGAGGCGGGTGTGAATGAGGTGACGCTTTTCCGGCATTTCGGATCGAAAGACGCGCTACTCGACGCCGCAATCGTCGGGCAGGCATCGGAAGACGCCACGCATCTGCCGACCGAACCGGAAAAGCCCGAGGCCGAGTTGTACGTCTGGGCCAGCGCCCAGCACGAAATGATTTCGCGCAAGCGGGCGATGATCCGGCAACTCATGAGCGACGCAGCCGAACGGCCGGACGCTGCGGCGTGTGCCGGACACGGCCCCAATCTCGCGCTGGTGCTCTTGCGCGAGTACGTCGTGCAGTTGCGACGGAACGGCTGGATTGCGGAAACAAATGCAATTCGCCCAAACGAAGTCGCCGCCGCCGCAACGATGCTCATCGGTGCGATCTTCGCCGATGCGATGAACCGTGACCTGATGCCCGACATGTTTCCGCAGCCGAAAGATGAAACGATGCGTGCGTATGTCAGGATTTTTTTGCGCGGACTTGGTGCACTCCCGGAACCTTCACGCAAACCGTCGCGTACGGATCGGCGCGCTACTACTTCCTCATCAACAATTTCAGAATGACGTCCTTTTATCGCATCAGCAACGCGCGAGATTGCGAACTGCGTGACACCGAATTGCACTCCAACTCGTGGCCAGGGCGCGCATGGCGCGCGGCTGCACTCGTGTCTGCGTTGACGTTAGCCGCATCGTTGCCCATTGCTCCACTGTCCGCTCTTCACGCGCAGACTCCGGCCAATATGCCGGCCTCGGGCGCGATGCCGTTGACACTCGCAGAAGCACTGCGGCTTGCCACCGGCGCCAGTGAAACGATCGGTCTCGCGCAGGCGGGCGCGCAGCGTGCCAACGGTCAGCAGTATCAGGCGCGCTCGGCGCTGATGCCGCAGCTCTCGACCAGTCTCAACTGGTCGAAGACACTGCAGAATCAGTTTCAGGCGATCTCCAGGAAGTCGGGCAACGGCAGCAGCAGCGGCGGTAGCGATACCAGCTCCAACGCGTCGAATCCGCTCACAAAGATCTTCGCGTCGCCCTACACGACAACCTTTGCCATCACGGCCTCACAGCCGCTGTTCACGGGTGGCCGGGCGACGGCCAACATTCGGGCCGCGAACCTCGGCCGGGAGTCGGCAGAGATCGGAGTAAGCAGTGCGAAAGCGCAGGTGCAGCTCGACGTAACGCAGGCGTACTACGATGCCGTGCTCGCCGATCGTCTCGTGCAGATCGCGGAATCGTCGCTGGTGCAATCCGAGCGCACGCTCCGTCAGGTCCAGCTCACGCGGAGTGTCGGCTCCGCGTCGGAATTCGAGTTGATTCGCGCGCGGGTAACGCGTGACAATCAGCGGCCGAGCTGGTTGCAGTCACGCACCAATCGCGATCTGGCGTATGTGCGTCTCCATCAGCTCCTCAACCTCCCGCTCGATCGCGCGTTGGCGCTGACCGACGGAATTCTTGAAGCCGCGGCTCCTGCAACGACAAACGCCCCATCAGCGCCGATCACAACGGTGAATGTTG